>JALVBA010000046.1 GCA_027010905.1 Marinilabiliaceae bacterium | reverse complement strand
CAACATGAATTATTTGTAATGACTTCTATAAAAACACATGATTTGTCACCCACAAAATATAAGGTTTGAAAAACTGATGCTTTTATTGACGATTTAACTCCGGATGAATAATGCGGGTTAACGAACTTTATAACTACATAAACGTTTACCTTTACAACTTTTTACTACTTTTATGGAGAAACAATAAATGCTATTTCTATGCGACAATTAACAATAACTATACTTTTTCTTTCCGGTCTGATAATTTCTGCATTTGGGCAGAAAGATAGTCTTATTATAAGTAGCGGAGACTCCACACAAGTTGTCTATGTTTTTAAAATTTTCAGGGAGATTGGCTCTACCAGTTGGGTTCACACTCAGGAGGCTTTTGCCGAGGCTCAGGAGGCGGATGCTTCATGTATCATTCTACACCTGAATACATACGGAGGAGAGGTGGTTTTTGCCGATTCAATACGTACAAAAATACTAAACAGTAAAACTCCGGTCTACGTATTTGTCGATAATAATGCAGCTTCTGCCGGAGCTCTCATCTCCATAGCTTGTGATAGTATCTACATGCGACCCGGTGCCAACATAGGGGCAGCCACAGTGGTAAATCAATCGGGGCAGAAGATGCCCGATAAGTACCAGTCGTATATGCGCTCAACTATTAGAGCAACTGCCGAGGCACACGGAGCTGATACAATAATTACATCTAACGACACAATTATTAAGTGGCATCGTGACCCTAAGATTGCTGAAGCAATGGTTGACGAAAGAGTTTATATTCCCGGTGTAATTGATACGGGAAAAGTACTAACATTTACAGCGTTGGAAGCAATTAAGAATGGGTTTTGCGAGGGTGAAGCAAATAGTGTGGAGGAGGTTATTGCGAAACTGAATATTGATAACTACGAGATAGTTGAGTTTCAACCATCTTTTTACGACGGACTGAAAGGCTTTTTGATGAGCCCTGTTTTTCAAGGAATACTGGTGCTGATAATTATGGGTGGTATATATTTTGAATTACAAACGCCCGGAATAGGTTTCCCCATTCTTGCAGCAACCATTGCAGCACTTCTATATTTTGCTCCACTCTATATAGATGGGATAGCCGAAAACTGGGAGATAATCCTCTTCTTTATCGGGATAATTTTTATTGCCCTCGAGGTGTTTGTTGTGCCCGGATTCGGCATTACCGGTATCTCAGGAATCACTCTGGTAATAGCCGGGCTTACCCTTAGTATGCTTGATAATGTTGTTTTTGATTTTTCAGGTGTCGGTTTTGACGCTTTCTTCAGGGCGCTCATGACCGTGCTCTTAGGTTTTATTGTTTCTGTTATTTTAGTGATTTATCTTAGTGATAAGCTATTTTCAAAAGGACCACTGGCTAATATTGCTCTTCAGGCAACTGAGGATGTTGAAGAGGGATTTATTGGCGTTGAGAATTCGTTGAAAGATTTGATGGGACAATCAGGCAAAGCATACACCGATCTTAGGCCTGCCGGAAAGATAGAGATTGATGAAGAGCAGTATGATGCTGTTGCTGATACCGGTTATATCGAGAGAGGTAGTGACATAAAGGTTATCCGGTTTATACATGGTCAACTATATGTGAATAAAAATCAATTGTAAAGTTTGAAATTACCCAATATTAACGGCAGTGTGGCTCATAGTCACCCTAACGAATAGAGTTATCTACCTTGATGGGGGGAGAAACAATCGAGTATCTCTCATCCGAGCATCATCATATATTTTTGATTTGTTGTGAAGATTGATAATCTTCTTACCCAACTGGGCTACCTTCAAATTTTGTTAGACCAATAGACTTTTGTATACTTACACAAAAAGTCATAACAAATTCACTAAGCTTCACAAAGAACTGTTTCTTGATGTCAGCAAATGGAAGTAATACTTGTCTACATTTGAAGACATCTTCTTAAATTTATTTTTTACATTTGTATTATTAATGAATCACTTAATTGAACAGTAATGAAACTCAGAAATCTCTTTATACTGCTGGTTATAGCTATTTCAACCCAAAGCCTATTTTCTCAAAATGACGACAAATATACATGGTGGAATCCTTCTAATAGTGAATTTAATGTTATAGAGGGACAGGCTTGGCCGGATAAAGTTGAGAGCCGCTATGACCGCCTACCTGCATCTGCTAAAGAGAGCGTAAGGGGTGCTGTTTGGGACTTGTCGCACAACTCGGCAGGTTTGCTTATTCGTTTTATCTCTAACTCTCCTGAGATTGTTGTTCGATACAAGGTATTGGGGAATGTGGCAATGCCTCACATGCCTGCCACAGGAGTGAGTGGTGTAGACCTCTACTCTAAAACAACAGTAGGTGAGTGGCAGTGGTGTAAGGGTAACTATTCGTTTGGTGAAACAGTTACCTATAAGTTTCGGAATCTACCTGTAAAAGATGATAATCACTCAAAAGGCCGGGAGTATCGTCTCTACTTACCACTTTACAACTCTGTTGATAGTCTGGAGATAGGTGTGATAAGAGATTCGGTATTCGAACCTTTACCGTTACGAAAAGAGAGACCAATTGTTGTTTACGGAACCTCAATTGCTCAGGGTGGATGTGCATCACGCCCCGGTATGGCATGGACTGCCATACTTGAACGTTACATGGACAGACCTTTAATCAACCTCGGTTTCTCAGGTAACGGACGATTAGAAAAGGAGATAATTAACCTTATTTCAAGTATTGATGCTAAAGTTTATATTCTCGATTGTCTTCCAAATTTAATTATAGGAAAGAAGTATCCGGCAGATGATGTTTACAACAGAATTAGAAGATCTGTTGAGTTTCTTAAAAGTAAACGACCAGAGATACCAATATTGCTTGTTGATCATGCCAGTGTTCATCCTGATTTGAATGAGGTTTCACACAGGGCATTCGCAGATCTTAAGGCATCAGGTATTAAAGGTCTGTTTCTTCTTACCCATAAAGAGTTGGGACTCTATTACGACAGCTTTGTTGATGGTACTCACCCAACTGATTATGGAATGGTTGCCTATGCTAATGCCTACGAGAAAAAGCTCAGGGAGATATTAAATGAACCTGTTGGAGATATCTCAACTCAGATACCGGTAACACAAAACAGGGATGCAAATACTTACAACTGGAATAATCGACACCGGGAGCTTTTAATAATGAATGAAGCCAAAGCTCCTGAAGTTCTCTTTATTGGTAATTCAATTACTCATTACTGGGGTGGTGAACCTGTAGCAGAGCTGCGCAACGGACAACAGTCGTGGGAGAAATATTTTGGTAAGATGAATGTGCGTAATTTTGGATTTGGTTGGGATAGGGTGGAGAATGTTCTTTGGCGCGTTTACCATGACGAACTTGATGGCTACGATGCCGGTTACATTGTTTTGATGATTGGAACAAACAATATCAGTATCCACGATTCGGATGAAAAGATTGTTGATGGTATTAGGTTTTTGATAGATGCAATAAAAGTACGGCAGCCAAAAACTAAAATAGTGTTGCTTGGAATCTATCCCGGCAAAGGGAGGGAGGAGAGAGTAGCTGAATTAAATCTGAAATTGGAACAGATGGCCGAACTGCAGATGGTTGTTTACTCCAATCCCGGAAAACTGCTGTTTGATGCGAAAGGTAATATTGAAGAATCCCTCTTTATCGATGGCCTTCATCCCAATAATGACGGTTATGACCTGCTTGGAGCTGAAATAGCCAAATGTTTAAATCAAAAATAATATTCATCCCAAATTGAAGGGATACAGAAGTTTTTGTTAGTCATGAAATTGACATTAATATTACCGCCTTTCTACGATTTGTTATTATCAATAAGCTAACACTGCTCTGCCTGCTGCAAGGCAGGGACACTGAGTTAGTTTTGTCTTTTTATTCATACATTAGTGATTGTTTTGATCATTTCACCTGTGTATTTAAATGGCTCTATTCTAATTATTGTGTGATTCAAATTAAATTCATTTTTGCTAATGTTTCGTGGTCAAACTCTGATAGGTAAGTTTTCTTGACAGGACACCTGTAG
>JALVBA010000045.1 GCA_027010905.1 Marinilabiliaceae bacterium | reverse complement strand
AGATAAATCTCTTGGGCGCCCTCTTTCTAATTGTGCTTGTAGTGTCAAGACAAAAAAGCAAGGTATATACAGAAATATTTTAAATAAAAGATGGTAGACATTCTTACTCAAAAAAATATTTCATCACTCCTACTTCATCTTCGAATCAATCATATCGAGCTTCTTATTAAACAGCTTGATATTCTCCTTTCCATTATCAATCTTAGATTGAAAATCTCTAACTAAAGCTTCCGACTTTTTCGACTTAGCAAAGAACCCGATATTATTTTCCCATGTTGTAATATCGCTCTCCAGCTGTTTCAGCTTTGAGATAATTCTGTTCCTTTCAATAATCAACTTGTCCATAAACACATCTGAAGTCTGTATATTCTCCAGTCGATTTCTGAACTTCTGAATATTCTTGCTAAACTCATCAAGGTTCAGCCCATCAAAATGCTTATTTATATGCTTCCTGAACTCCTGACTAATTCTATCCTTATCGCCAATAGGCACATGCCCAATATCATTCCAACGTTTCTGAAACTCTTGCAGTTTCTTAAAGCTATCATCAACATCTTCGCCGGGAACGTACTCTTTCACCTCTTCAATAAGCTTCTCCTTTAACTCAAGATTCTTGTCATGCTCCGAATCAATATGCTTGAAAAAATGTGATTTCTGCTCAAAGAATGTATCACAAGCAGTCCTGAATCTTTTCCATACAGCATCAGAATACTTTCTTGGCACCGGCCCAACTTGCTTCCATTTTTTCTGAATTCGAATAAACTCTTCAGTAGTATGTTTCCAGTCAGTACTATCTTTCATAGCCTCAGCCTGCATGCACAATTCAGTCTTTAACTTAAGATTCTCTTGTTGATCTTTTTTAAAGCTCTTAAAGAACTCTCTTTTGCGATTAAAGAAGTTATCACAGGCTGTACGAAACCTGTCATAAATAAGATTATTATCCTTTTTAGGAGCAAAGCCTATGGTCTTCCAAATCTGCTGAAGCTCTATTAACTCGTTGCTTTTTACCTCCCACTCCTTAGGAGATTTCAGTTGCACTTCAGAGAGAGCCTCTACCTTTTCGCACAACTCACTTTTAGCCTCATAGTTTTTCTTTAACTGCTCTTTTAATCCTTCAAAATACTCCTGATGTTTTTTGTTGATTTTTGTTGTAGACTCTTTAAAACGAGCCCATATCTCATCTTTTTTGTCCAGAGGCACAGGTCCAATCTCACGCCACTGGTCATGAAGTTTTTGCAATGATTTAAAAGCCTTTACAATTGTTGGCTCCAACAGCAGAGCCTCAGCCTTCTCGCAAAGCTCCACTTTTAATTTAAGATTTTTCTTTAGGTCAAGATCGCGTAACTCTTTATTTATCTTTATATAGCTATAAAACTTCTCTATTGTGTAGTTGTATGTCTCCCACAAGTCTCTAAGTTTGTTTTGCGGAACAATACCTATTTCATGCCATTGATGCTGAAGTTTACGGAAATCATGGAATGTCTCATTCAGCGACTCCTGACTATTTATAAGCTCCTTTATACTATTTATCACCTCTAACTTCACCTTGTAGTTAGTCTCCTTCTCATCCTCAAGTCGACGATTATATTCAGCTCGTTTTGTTCTGTATTCATTAAGTAGTTTTTTTAGGTCTATTTCAAGAGAATCAACAGGGGGTGAAAAGTTCTCTTCCAACTCACCGCTCTCAATAAACCTCTTTTTTAGATCCTCAGTTTCGGCATTACGTTTTTTGTAAAATGCACTCTTTATTGCCTCTACTTCCTCTTTAATCTGATGAGGAGGATAGTTGTGTAAAACCTGTTTTAATCGTTCTAGCAACTCCTCTTTTGATAGCTGAATATGCAAAACCTTTTCCAGCTTAGTAGCAGCAAGATTCCTCTCTTCGCTACTCTCTTTAGGTTCACTCTTAACTTCAGATTCTGTCTCCTGAGTCTCAGCTTTAGCTTCTTTTACTTGTGGCTCAGTTTCTGTTTCTATTTCCGTTGATGCTTCAGTTTCAGTTATTACTTCGGTATCTTTAACTTCTTCAATCTCAGGGTCAGTTTTCTCATCAGCTTCTACAGCCTCTTTGTTACTATTATCAACTGCTATCTTTCCAGCCTCTTCAGACACCTCTTTAACCTCAGCTACCGGCGCTTCAATAACCTCTTTGGCCTCTTCAGTTGGAACTTCCTCAACTGGCTTAGCTTCCTCGATAATTTCTTTTGTCTCTTCAGTTGACACCTCTTCAACAGGCTTAACCTCTTCATTAGTAACAGGAGCGTCATTCGAATTTTCAGGCTTTTCTCCTGAACTCAAATCCATACCGTCATCGGATGGTTTGTTTAGATTATTTGCATTCATGGCAATTAGTGTTTCATTTAGTCGTAAAACCACGCAAAGTATTATGTTTGCGTATTATAGTTTACGAATATATTGTTTATTGGGGAATGCTCAAATTTTTTTAGCCAAAATTGCAGAATAACACTATTCTAATATTAGTTTTGTAACAAAACAATAAATAATGAGAATAGATATATTAACTCTGTTTCATGAAATATTTGACGGCCCCCTAAGTGAGTCAATTATGAAACGTGCCATAGATAAGAGCATGGTAGAGATATTTTTTCATAATATCAGAGACTACAGCGAAGATAAGCATAACCGGGTTGATGATTATACTTTTGGGGGTGGCGCAGGAATGGTGATGCGCATTGAGCCTGTTGCAAAGCTGATTGAGCATTTGAAAAAACAGAGAGAGTATGACGAGATAATATATACTACTCCGGATGGTGAACTGTTTAACCAGAGGACAGCTAACACATTGTCACTATCAAAAAATATAATAATTCTCTGTGGCCACTATAAAGGTATTGATCAGCGTATTCGTGACATTTATATTACAAAGGAGATTTCGATTGGTGATTTTGTACTAACCGGAGGAGAACTTGCCGCAGCTGTAATGATTGATGCTATCGTCAGGTTAGTTCCCGGAGTAATCTCTGATGAGACCTCGGCATTAACTGACTCTTTTCAGGACAATCTGCTAAGTCCTCCCGTTTACACCCGGCCGGCCGACTACAAAGGACATAAAGTCCCAGAAATACTCCTTAGCGGGCATGAAAAAAAGATTGAAGAGTGGCGCGAAAAAGAGGCTTATCGTCGAACTAAAAAGCTGAGACCTGATTTACTGGATGAATAGGGTGTTTGGCAATAGTCGGAACAGACCATCGATATTTCTCCAAGCCACGCCTACGGTGGCAATACCAAGGATGGTTTGTTAATCTCCAACGTTCGAACGTTTAAAGTAGAGATGTTTGTTCTGGTAGTTAAGGCTTTACTCTTAATGAAACCTTAACTGAGTCAAATTTAACCTGCCCTTTCAGGGCGAACACAAATATCCTATCAATTACCCAAGGCGGCACTTCGCTCTGCCATTGGGCTATATTAAACCGGGCTTTCAGCCTGCTGGCTGGTTACTTCCTGACCCCAATGGGGCCAAATGTGAATAGCCATGGGTGAAACCCGTGGTAAAAAGCGTAACGAAATCCCAACAACCCTGAAGGGGTTGAACAATTGGATCGGGGTGATTGCCGATTGGATACCGAGAGTCTCGCTACAAGCGAGACCCTTGGTGACATTCTGCAAAACCTTCGTTCGTCACCGCCGGGGCGAGGTCAACGAAGCGTTAGTACGTGGGGGACGACCCAACAAGTTCAACGGTGCAACAGATGGGCAGGCAGTTAAGGCTTCACTGCGAGTGAAGCCTTAACTATCGCAGGGAACTTTTCACTTTTCAAAAAATAAAATGATATAGGTTATACATAACTAATTTCTTATTGTCAATAAATAGTAACTTTACATATATTACCCTTAAATCCGCAAGCGAATTTTAGAATAAAAAAATGGCCATTTGTGACCACGTTATGAACTTAATTTTGGATAAACTGTATAATCTGTTGAATAAAATTAGTTGTTTTCTCATCTGCAGAAGTGTTTTTTTGCAACTTAATACTGAAATTTACTTGGTAACAATTGCAATCCAACTCCCAAAACGCAAAC
>JALVBA010000044.1 GCA_027010905.1 Marinilabiliaceae bacterium | reverse complement strand
CTGATGCCTCTATGGAAGAGTTAATTTTAATATTCTCAATGTTAGTATTTCCGGATATATAGATGAATAACGTGTAGTTGTCTCCGGGAACAACATCTGATTTTCCACTCATCGTTTTTGTACTTTCATCCCATTTGTAATATTTAATACTGTAGGCAGCAGTTAAATGACGTGATGTTGCCATAAGTTGAGGGTGTGCTGTAGCAGGTCTGATAATGATTGCTTTTGTTCCATGAGCAGGAATCAGCTCTTCAATCTTATTATTGTTAGCATTAACCAATTTGCTATTCCAGAAATCAAATGCCACATAGTTTCCATCTTTTTCAAGTCCCAGGTCGCTGTAAAGGTCTAATACTCTGATGGTGTCAATATCTGCCCAGTTATACATCGACACAACATCATACTGTCCGGTCAGGGCATTCACCTTGAGGTCAAGAGCCTTGGGGAATGATTTTGGTGTTGGGCAACATTTGGGTTTTGCTATTTTGTATGGGTATAAATCCATTGCTTTAATAGGCATTGACGGCATGGTTTTTTGATAAAGGTTAAGCTTCTCTTTTGGCAGGGGTTTTACTAAATCAGGAAAGTTTTTGGCCCAGCCAATAGTGTACTTGCTATTGAGGAAGTTGTCTAACCTCTCTTTAGAGAACTCAGCCACATAATCGGAGAATATGTATGCCTGACCAGAAAGGGATATAGTGCTGACAATTGTCTGACCTTCGTTTATTGTGAGAGGGTCGCGTACCATTACATCATCCGGGTCAGACCACCAGGCTACACCGTTTAGGTAATTTGTACCAAAGAGAGAATTGAAGAATGTTTGCATTCCGTCCGACCAATGATTTTTACCTGTCCATGTAGCATAGTCATCGCCTCCTGTACGAGAGCCGTCAAAATAGTCGAACCCAACGCCAATTTCATGCATTGCACACCCCAGAAGATAGCCGTCATTACCCATGATATCTCTTACTGTCTTAAGTGTTTTGCGATATAGCTCTCTGCTATTGGCATCCGGGTTAAACGCCAACTCTTTATGTTTCTCAAAGAAATCCATCCAGGTTCCCCAGCCACCGGCTTTAAGGTAACCGAGCCCCCATTCATTAACAAGTGTTTCAAACAGAGGTTTCAGATGTTTCTCAAAAACTTCAGGATTAGTAAAATCAAGTCTTTTCACTGTCTTGTCTGCTGAGCAGCAAACGGCGGACATCTCTCCTTTTTCATCTTTTAGGTAGAAGTTGTCGGGGTATTTATCTGCCATTGATGGTTTTGCGTAATTTGCTCCTGAGATGTTCATCCACAAACCGGGAGTCATGCCATTCTTCTTCACATGGTCGAACCATGCCTTTCCTCCACTTGGATACAATCCTTTATGCCACTCCAGCCAGTTCCCTTCGTCTCCTCTTGTGTATGCGGCATCAAGCTGAATATACTTTAAGCCGTATGGCTTAAGCTTATTTGCGATAGCATCAGTCTCCTTAAACAGGCTCTCTTCAGTAGGGCTCATATAGTAGCAATACCAGCTGCTCCAACCGGTAGGAGCCGACTTAAAGCGGTCGGCAATAGGAGAGAATGCGGGTTTGTAATCTTTTATGTCATATTTTGACAATCCTACAACATCGTCGTAGTAGTTGTGAATTAAAGTTATCTCTTCGCCATCTGCGGTGTTAAAGCTAACTGCCATCAATGAGTTGTCTTCAATGTTTCGTGTGAGACGACTGTCGGGAGAGAACTGAATCATTATGTCGGTGTTCATGTCAAACAGGTGGTGGATATTTGTAGCTGAAACAAATCCCATCTGTGTATACATTACATCATTATCCTGCTCTTTTACACGAGCCGGGATTCTTTTTTCGCCCGCAGGTGCAGTTCCGGAAACAAACCCCTGAGATGAGGAACAACTAAAATCTAGCCCTGTTCCGGAGATTCTGATTGTCCATTTGGTTTCAGGGTTTCGGGTAGTAATATTCAGGATACCATCTTCTGTTTTAACTTTCCATTTGCGAAGTTGTAGATTATTGTCATCTCTGCTTAAGAGCAACTTCACGTTGTTCATAACAACACCTAAATCTTTATTGGTAAAAGAGAGAGTTCCATCATCCGGGTTTGCCTCAATGTCCCAGCCTTGTACTGAATATGTTTCAGTGTTAATGCATGATGTGAGTGCCATGCTTGATGTTAGCAGAAAAATAGCAATTGAAATTTTCATAGTTGTAGATTAAGTTATGTATACTTGAATGCGATATTCTATTTTAAGTCCTATTTAGTATTAGTTTGTTGCTAAATTATATCGTCAATGCTGTATCCTAATTTTAACAGTGCTTCAGGGGTTAATATTTGCTTTAGTTTTTCAGTAGTAATGACTTGCAATTTTTCATTGGCTTGAAAAACATTAATAGTTTCAGAGTGCATTAATTTAGCCAGCTCAGAAGCTTTATTGTATCCAATATAGGGGATAAGTGCCGTTGTAACCGAAGGGCTGCTGACCACTTTTTCGTGCGATAATTCGGGGTTGACAATTGTTAGGTTTTTAAACAGATTGTCTGTTAATGTTTTGTTTGCAGCAATAAGTAGTTTGAGCGACTCCAAAAGGGCATGGCCAATAGTTGGAAGGTACGCATTAAGTTCAAGACACCCCTGACCTGCAAGTTGTGTAATAAGTTGGTTGTTGGTGTAGATTTTATGAGCAGCACTAATGACAAACTCAGGTATCACCGGATTTGTCTTTCCGGGCATGATTGAACTTCCTACCTGTTTCTCAGGTATTATTATATTTTTGTCTCTAATCAAATCAGAGTTCAGAAGCCTGATGTCAGATACTATTTTTTCCAGATTAACGGCATGTGCATTTAAGATGGCATGTACTTCAACCAATGAATCCAGGTTTGAAGTTGTATCCGGCATATTTTCGCCTCTGGTAATGGGTAAACCGGTTAGTCTTTGAAGTTCGGTTGATACTTGTAGTATAAAAAAGCGTGGTATCGACAAACCGGTACCGATGGCTCCCCCACCAAGATTAACCTCTTTGATTCGCTCAAAGCATTTAGATATTCGCCACCAGTCGCGCGACAGAGCATTGTTGTAACTGCTAAATAGCTTATCGAATGAAGAGGGTACAGCCTCTTGCATTTGGGTGTATCCCGGTCTTAAGATGTTGCGAGTCTTATCTTCGGCTTTCTCTACCTCTTTTCTCAAGCGGTTTATCTTCTCTTCAAGAGAGTTAAGCAGTTGCATGGCAGCAACCTTCAGTGCTGTAGGGATAACATCATTTGTTGACTGAAAAACGTTGGCATGTTCAATAGGGTCGATGAGAATAGAACTTCCGGGTTTTTCTCCTGAAGCAATAAGCGCAATATTTGTAATGATCTCATTAATATTCATGTTTATTGATGTGCCTGCTCCACCCTGAATAGCAGGTACGATGAAATGGTCGAAGTACTCTCCAGCACCAACATCTGATGCAGCCTTTTCCAGAGAATCAATAGTATTGTCGTTGATGAATTTTTGTGGAAGTTCTGAGATCTCATATTTCTGATTCACTGCTAACTTGAACTTTCGGTAGGTGATGTAACATGCCTGCTTAACTACTCCAATTGCCCTGTACCACTCTTTATGAAAAGGGGTAGAGTCAGGAAAGTTCTCTTTTGCCCGCAGAGAGTGTATGCCGTACAGAGCATCAGCAGACATCTCTTTTTCTCCTATGTAGTCTTTCTCAATTCTCATAAATCATGAGTATTCTTTTTACTTTTGCCTTTTTCCTTTCAATTTTTTCAAGCAATGGGTTTAGCGTAAATCTCAACATCTTCACCGGTAATTTTTGTTGGGCATAGAATTATCAGCCGCTCAATAACATTCCTGAACTCTCTAATATTTCCTGACCAGCCAATCTCTTTCAACGCATCAATTGCAGACTCCTCAATCTCCTTTGGTGGAATGCCAAGCTCGGTGCTAATCAGCTCATTAAAATACTTTGTCAATAGAGGGATATCCTCTTTTCGCTCTTTTAGTGGTGGCACATTAATAAGAATGACGCTTAACCTGTGATAGAGG
>JALVBA010000043.1 GCA_027010905.1 Marinilabiliaceae bacterium | reverse complement strand
ATCTTATATTATTTGAAAGAAACAACAATTTTTACAGATTTAACATCCTCAAATTTAAACATCTGAGATGTAATTCTCAACTCTTTTTTCTTTTTTCCTTCTATTTTAACTTTTTCTTCTATCTCTACAGTAAAACCGGCATCATCAGCATCAATTAGTTTACCGGTAAGTTTTTTATCTTCATTTGTTATTACATCAACCTCATGGCCAATATTCTTCTTGTATTGCAGGGGTAGTTTCAATGGCTCGCTTAATCCAGCTGTCGACACCTCCAGAGAGAAATCTTCTGCCTCACGATCCAGATTGTGTTCTATCAACCTGCTGATATCAATACAATAACTGATAGGAATTCCTTTCTCACTGTCTAAAACTACCGAAATAGCGTTTGACCTGCTTATTGAGAGGTTAACAACAAACACATCATCAGCCTCCAGCTTATCCAGAATTAAAGATTCTATTTGTTGAATTGTTATCATTTATTACCAATAAAATAGGGGACTTTTTGTCCCCTATAACCCTATCCCGACATAATTTCGGGCACAAAGATAAATATAACATAGTAATATTCCAAAAGTAACCCAATGAGTTTGAATAAAAACACCCTACTTAAGCAGAAAAAGTTTATTTTTTTTGCATAAAAGAAACTATAACATGTCCTTTGTTGATAAATAAAAAATTATGCCAAACAAACGTAAAATTATAAACGATCCCGTTCATGGATTTATTACTATACCATCCGATCTAATTTTCGATCTGATTCAGCATCCATACTTCCAGCGTCTCCGAAGAATTAAGCAGTTGGGCTTAACTCACTTGGTGTACCCCGGAGCCCTGCATACACGATTTCAGCATGCCATAGGTGCTATGCATTTGATGATGTCGGCTATTAGCGTATTGAAAAGTAAAGGAGTGGGCATCTCAGACCGAGAGGCAGAAGCCGCCTACGTAGCAATACTACTGCATGACATTGGTCACGGACCATTTTCGCATGTACTTGAAAACACAATAATTGAGAGTGTAAACCATGAATCACTGTCTGCTCTGATTATGGGAAGACTCAACATTGTATTTGACAATGCTATCTCTGATGCTATCTCTATTTTTGAAAATAGTTATTCATCCCAGTTTTTCCATCAGTTAGTATCGGGACAGCTTGATATGGACAGGCTCGACTATTTGAAAAGAGACAGCTTCTTCTCCGGTGTTTCAGAGGGAATAATCGGGTCGGAACGTATTATTAAAATGTTGAATGTGTTCGAAGACAAATTAGTTATTGAAGCAAAAGGAATCTACTCTATTGAAAAATTTCTTGTTGCCCGCCGTTTCATGTACTGGCAGGTCTATCTGCACAAAACAGCCCTTGTTGCTGAAAAAATGTTGATAAGTATTCTGAAGCGAGCCCGGCTGCTGGTTCTTCGGGGAGAGAACCTATTCGCACCACCTCAACTAAACTTCTTTCTTAAGAATAAAATTTGTTACGACGATTTTGTTTACCGCCCCGAAGTACTCTCAAATTTTATGATGTTGGATGATGACGACATTATAAGCGCAATAAAAATATGGTCCTTATCTGATGACCATATCCTGTCGCAACTTTCGGGTAGCTTTATTAACCGGAGTCTTTTCAAAATAGAGATTCAGAACCACCCTTTTGACGATTCCGAAATAGACTTCGTTAAAGAGGCGGTTACTAAAGCATACGGATTAAAGGAGAAGGACGAATGCGATTTCATGGTATATTCGGGGAGTATATCAAACAACACCTACAGCCCTGATGACGAGAATATCAACATCCTATATAATAACAGTGAGTTGAAGGACATTACTGAAGCATCGGATATGATTAACCTCTCAGTTCGCGGAAAAAGAGGTCGTAAGTATTTTTTGTGTTACCCAAAATCAGTAATCAAATAGGACTCATCCTGTTGTTGAAGTTTTTTTTTAGTAAATATATTTTTTAGCTTTGCAGCAAAATTATTATCTAAAATCAGTGATAATTGGCGTTTCAGACAGATTTAAACAGAGGATTTAACAAACCGGTAAGTTATTAACATAAAGCAAATACGGATGAATTTTACAGCAAGTCAGATTGCCGAATTACTGCATGGAAGTATAGATGGAGATCCGGAAAGTATTGTTACTGATGTTTCTAAGATTGAGGAGGACAAAGAGAATACATTAACTTTTTTAGCTAATCCTAAGTATACCAAGTATATATACACAACCAAGGCGAGTGTTGTAATTGTCAATAATGATTTTGTACCTGAGAAGGAGATTAAGGCCACTTTAATTAAAGTACCTAATGCATATCAGGCTCTTGCAACACTGCTCGATATGTATGAGAAATCACAACCTCAGAAATCTGGCATCGAGCAGCCATCGTTTATCGATGAGAGTGCTACTCTGGGTGATTTTGTTTACGTGGGTGCTTTTGCCTACATAGGTCAAAATGTTAAACTTGGCAATAATGTGAAGATTTATCCTCAAGCTTATGTTGGCGACAATGTGAATATTAAAGACAACACTGTAATCTATTCAGGAGTTAAAATATACAAAGGCTGTAAGATTGGTAGTGACTGCATAATTCATTCCGGAACGGTTGTTGGTGCTGATGGATTCGGGTTTGTTCCTGATGAGAACAATGTGTATAAAAAGATTGCTCAGGTTGGAAATGTTATTATTGAAGATGAAGTTGAAATTGGTGCAAACACCTGTATCGACAGAGCTACTATGGGATCAACAATACTACGAAAGGGAGCAAAAATAGATAACCTTATACAAATTGCACACAATGTTGATGTTGGGGAAAAAACTGTTATGGCTGCTCAAACAGGTATAGCCGGATCAACCAAAATTGGGAAAGAGTGCATGTTCGGTGGTCAGGTTGGTATTTTAGGGCACATCACAATTGCTGATAAAGTTAAGGTAGCTGCACAATCAGGTGTCAATCGAGCTACCAAGAAGGGAATGGTTTTAATAGGATCACCTGCCATTGATGCAATGATTCACACAAAATCATTTGTGCTTTTCAAAAAGCTCCCTGAAATCTATAGTAAATTGAACAACATGGAAAAAGCAGTTGCAAAAATCACAAAAGAAGAATAAAGAACAACTACTATTGAGATGATTGAAAAACAGACAACTCTAAGTAAAGAAATTTCGTTGACAGGAACCGGTTTGCATACCGGAGCCAATGTTACAGTTACCCTTAAGCCTGCTGAGCCAAATCATGGCTTTAAATTCATGCGTATTGATGTTGAAGGTCAGCCAGTAATAGCTGCACTCTCCAACAATGTATCACTAACCGAGAGGGGTACTGTTTTAGAGAGTAATGGGGTAGTTATCAGCACAATTGAGCACTGCCTCTCAGCCCTCAGGGGTATGGGAGTTGACAACTGCCTTATTGAAGTTGACGGACCTGAAATTCCAATTTTGGATGGCAGTGCCAGATTTTTTGTTGAGGCAATTAAAGAGGCCGGAGCTATAGAGCAGGCTGAAGAGCGCAAATATTTTGTGGTTAAAGAGAAGATAGTTTACGAGGACAGAGAGACCGGAATTAAAATTATTGCTCTCCCTGACGATGAATTCAGCATCGACACTCATATATCCTATAACTCCTCAAATCTACTGGCTAATCAGTATGCTTCACTAGAATCACTTGAACAATATGAGGATGAGATTAGCAGCTGTCGAACATTTGTATTTCTACACGAAATTGAACCTCTATTAAAAAATAATTTAATTAAGGGTGGAGATTTGGATAATGCCATAATAATTGTTGACCGCGAGATGCCACAGGATGAATTAAATCGTCTGGCAGACCTTTTCGACAAACCTCACATCACAGTTGAATCAATTGGGATATTAAACAATATTGAGCTAAAATTCCCCAATGAAATGGCTCGTCATAAATTGCTTGACCTAATTGGGGATCTCTCATTAGCTGGCCTCCCAATTAAAGGCAAAATTATTGCGACCCGCCCTGGGCATCACGCAAATGTTAAATTTGCTGAAATACTACGTAAGGAGACTAAGAAAAATGCGCTTAGACCTGAAATTCCTATTTATGACCCAAACAAAGAGCCTGTGTTAGATATCAATGCCATCAGAAAAATACTACCTCACAGACCACCGTTTTTATTGGTAGATAAAATTATTGAGATTGGAGAAAAGTATATTATAGGGGTGAAAAATATCACTATGAACGAGCCATTCTTCGTAGGCCATTTTCCTGACGAACCGGTAATGCCCGCCGTATTGCAGATAGAAGCTATGGCTCAGGCAGGTGGTCTCTTGGTCTTAAATATGGTTGATGAACCTGAAAAATATAGCACCTATTTCCTAAAAATAGATAATGTAAGGATGAGGAAAAAAGTTGTACCCGGAGACACACTGATACTCAAACTTGAATTTATGACAGAGTTGCGTAGAGGTGTTGCGAATATGAAGGGCATTGCCTTTGTAGGCGATACAATTGTATCGGAAGGCGAGTTTATGGCACAAGTGATTAAAAATAAATAGTAACCAGAAAACACAATGATGAAACAACCATTAGCATATATACATCCTGAAGCAAAAATTGCTCCCAATGTTGTAATTGAACCTTTTGTTACTATTGATAAAAATGTGATGATTGAAGAGGGAACAACTATCGGCTCAAATGTAACCATTCTTGAAGGCACACGCATTGGTAAAAATTGCAGGGTATTCCCCGGCGCAGTAATTGGTGCTATCCCGCAAGATTTGAAATTTGCCGGAGAGGAGACAAAGGTTGTGATAGGTAACAACACTACCATCAGGGAGTATGTTACCATAAACAGAGGCACTAACTCAAAAGGAAAAACTATTGTTGGCGATAATTGCCTGCTAATGGCTTACGTACACGTTGCTCACGATGTAGTGGTAGGAAACAATGTGATACTGGTAAACAGTGTTCAGGTGGCCGGTGAGGTTAAAATTGACGATTTTGCCATAATTGGCGGAATTACTGCCGTTCATCAGTTTGTACATATTGGTGCGCATGTGATGATAAGTGGAGGCTCACTTGTCAGAAAAGATGTTCCTCCATATATTAAAGCCGGTCGCGAACCAATGGCTTATGTTGGTGTGAATTCGATAGGAATACGACGAAGAGGGTATACCAATGACCAGATACGTGACATTCAAAATATCTACCGTATACTGTTCCAAAAAGGTTTGAATAATAATGATGGCATAGAACAGATTGAAGCTGAGCTGCCCGCATCAAAAGAGAGAGACGAAATAATTCTGTTTGTCAGAAACTCACACAGAGGTATTATCAGAGGATACTATCCTGACAAATAAAATGCCTTAAATGTAGAGAGGGTTTCCGTTACCATCGGTGTGGCTCTTGGAGTCACGCCGACGGTCTACGTAAAGGCTACAACAAATTCACAAAGAAATATCTCAACACACACTTGTTACCTACACTATACCGGTTTCTCTTATCGCTCATTCTCATCTCCAGAGTATGTTTCGCATCTGGCAGACTATCAGCAAGCATATAGTACCACGGCAGATGATACACCTTACTATGTTTCGTGAAGAGATCTTTTGTTTTCCATTCACCCTTGTCGATACGATACTCAACAATTCCGGCATCCGGACCGGCAGCTACTGCTATTCCGATAGCATTCCCATCAAATGAAAATTTCAAACTCTTTCCTGGATAATCACCTATAAGCATTGGCACATTTATAAAATTTGCTCGTGTATTTGCTTTTATCTCAGGCCTCCAGTTATCAACAAAAGACCACCCTTTTGCCGGTTTCACATCCTTCGCATCAATTAGCACTCCATTATCGTAACAACTCTTATCCAGCTTAGCAGGCATATCGTAGTTTTCCACCTTATCGTCCTCAGCCACAAAACCACTCCAGGCATCATCAAGGAAAGAAAGCATAGAACGTGCATAGATTCCCTGTCCGAAAGGTGAAGGATGCACATTTTTAAAGTCATCCTTCCATGTAAACTCACCCGCATTGATACGATCCGTAATCTCTTTAGCGAGATTTAGCACCGGAATATTGTAGTATTTTGCAACAATATCGTGGATGCGGATTATTTCAGGTTCTATGCCATTGTTATAATCTTTAATTTTTGAGGGATCGACAAAATACATAAATACAATATCTGTTGTTGGGTAAGCTCTCCTCACCTGCCTTACTACCCCCTCCATCGATCTTACCACTTCACTCTCGGGTCTGCCTTTACCGCCATCATTAACAGCAGCTTCAACAAACAGGAGATCAACAGAACCATTTTTCAAAACATCTCTTTTAACCCTGAACACATCCTCTGTTGAACCAAAGGATGGTATTCCAGCAGCAATAAACTCAAACTCAGTATCGGGGAATCGCTTAACAAGATAGTTACTAATACTGTCGCGCCAACCGGGGTTGTAGGTTATCGATCCTCCCAGAAAAGCCACTCGCCCCTTCTTATCCCTTTCGAATTTAATAAATGAGTTTTTCAAGCCGTTACGCATATCGTGGTAATCGACACATTTAGGTAACGGTTTAGGTAGCTTAGTGTTGTATTTAATAAAATCAGCACCAAGCCGAGGTGTTTCAATTACAAAATGATGACCCCATAAATCCTGCTTACCCAGTGCACAAGGCACTACAGTAGCAACACCTCCAAGCTTAATATATCGGTTAATCAAAACTAAAGTATTCTCTTCAGGAGGAACAACCCTGTCTTTCAACCCTATCATGTGCAAAACAGGAGCTTTAGCCTCGGCAAGTTTCTCAAGATTATCAATAGGATTGTTTGCATACTCCTTTGCCTCTTTATCTGACTTAAAACCATATTCACTCTTCAATCTTTTCCAATCTGCCTTATTTCCTTTGCCGATACCCAAACCTCCCGGCCAGCTTTTGAGATCACACACAGGAGCTTCTACATAGATACAATTTACACGATCCGGGTGCTTTTTAGCCCAGTTGTACACAAACAGCCCTCCGCGACTAACCCCTTCAAGTGATACTCTCTCATTGAATCCGTAGCCTTTAATAAGGTAGTTATAAAACCTATCCCACACATTAACCGCATGCGGACTACCAAACATATTATTTGTGTTTACATAAGCAATAGTAAAACCTTCAGACAGCAAAATACTATCCATCTGGTAGTGCCAGTCTGGGAAACGTGCACGCCATACCCATGGATTTCCCTCAAGTGACTCTTTTGGCAGGATAATACGTGCATCTCTGCGTTCAAATCCAAAATCATATTTCTCAAAACCATGCCAATTAGATTTTAATCCCGGATAACTCTGGCTTACCAATACTCCTTTCTCTCCTGTGAGCTGCTCATAAACAACCTTTGCCATCTCTCCTGCCCCATTAGCTTTAGGGTGAACGCCATCAATAAACATATCTCCCATCTCAGTTAGCGGAGTATAGAGGTCAATAAAATGCAGGCTCTTCTCTTTTGCAATCTTTTGAACCAGGGGATAAATCTCATTCCTTACCACATCATCGCTAATCTTACAGCACTCTTTAAAAACAGGCACAGGTGCTGCCAGATATATTTCAGGTTTTGATGCGAGTGTATCAAACGACTCTATCATCTTCAGGTAATCCTTTTCAAAATCATCTTTATATTTCCAGTTGTAGGGTTTACTGTCATTTGAGCCCAGCATAATTACAATAATGTTGGGTTGCCAGTTAATAGCATCAAAAAACATCTTCTCTTTCATGTAGGGGCGGTCAGCATTCTGCAAAAGGGTACGACCTGAGAAACCAAAATTCCTAATATCGTACGATTGCCCCAACATTCGTGCAAGCTGTGCTGGGTAAGAGTTTAATGACTTATTTTCTATTCCGGAGCCAAAAGTGATACTGTTACCAATACAGGCGATTTTTGTTATCTTACTGTTCTGACTCCAAAGAGAGACCTGAAATAGTAAAACAAAGGATAGGCTTAAAGAGAACTTAACATTCATAGAGAATAGTTTTATTAAACAGGGTTTAACTAAGATATTAAAGAAATACAAAGATTATAATAATCATTTGATTTGGGGAGGATAAATGTTAAATATTTTTGATTTATTGCAAATAAAGCTCTTAAATCGGCTGAATACTATTTAAAGGAATTAACCTGAATTAATTAGTTTTACTGCCTTTTTTGCAGTAGAACAACAAATATAGAGAAGTGAAAACTTACACTTTTAACAAAAAATGTTCGTGTTAATTAGTGAAATTAGTGGACGACAATAGTTCATTCTTACTTCCTGTTCTTACCTCTCTGCCTGCTTTTGCTCTTATTCGTATTCTTGGAGGATTGCTTAAAAAGGCTACTAGTCAAATCAAACCGTTTGAGCTTCCTCAGTTGAGCTTCAATCTTCTGTCTGTACTCCGGCTTATACCAAAAAAAGTATATTCGCTGCTGCTGTTTCTCACTCTGCGACCGGGCGGTGTAGACCTTTTTCTGAGTATAAGGATGAATACCTGAATAGTAGATTACGGTTGCAAGGGTCATTGGTGTTGGCGTAAAATCTTGCACCTGCTCAAGTCTGAAATTCATATTGTGAGTCTCAACAGCAAGATGAGCCATATCCTCCTCCCTGCTACCGGGATGACTGGAGATAAAATAGGGAGTCAGTTGTTGATTGAGATTTTCATTTTTATTTATTCGGTCAAACTCTTTAGTAAATTTCTTAAAGTAGCTAAACGAAGGTTTACGCATCAGATGCAGCACCTCGTTGGACGAGTGTTCTGGTGCCACCTTTAACCTTCCTGACACATGCTTTTCAATAACTTCCTGTGTATATCTTTTATGGCTCTCCCTCTCTTTGTGAGAGGCATTGGGGTTCAAAAGAATATCGTACCTGATACCACTTCCAATAAATGATTTTTTTATCTCTTTCATACTGTCCACCTTCTTAAATACAGAGAGCATAGGAGTGTGGTCGGTCTTCAAATTTGGACAGATACCAGGAAAGATACACGACGGACGTTTACACTGTTTGCAGATGTCAAGATTTTCTCCTTCCAGCATGTACATATTAGCACTCGGCCCGCCTAAATCGGAGAGGTAGCCTTTGAAGTCGGACATCTGAGTAATCTGTTTAACCTCCTTTAAAATAGACTCCTCGGAGCGGGAAGCAATAAATTTTCCCTGATGAGCCGATATTGTACAGAAAGAGCATCCGCCAAAACAGCCACGGTGCATATTCACAGAAAACTGTATCATCTTAAAAGCGGGTATATTTCCCTTTTTGTGATACCGTGGATGAGGTAATCGTGTGAAAGGGAGGTCGAAAGAGCTGTCCAGCTCACCGGCTGACATTGGAGGATAGGGAGGGTTTACCACTATCCGTGACTCTCCAACATCCTGAATCAGTCGCGCTGCGTTCCATTTGTTCGACTCCTCTTCGATATACCTAAAATTCATACTGAACTTCTTCTTGTCATTTAGGCAAATCTCGTGACTGTGTAACGTAATATCCTCCCATCTTCTGTTTTTGGGGATAGAAACTTCCTTTGGCAGTAAAAACGCTGTTTGAGGAACAGTTTTTAAAGATGAGAATGGCACACCTTTATCCAACAGGTAAAGAATGTCGGTAAGTGGCTTCTCCCCCATTCCATACACCAACAGGTCAGCTTCGGTTTGAGCAATAATGCCAGGCATCAGTTTATCCGACCAGTAGTCATAGTGAGTTAACCGGCGTAGCGATGCCTCTATTCCTCCCATCATAACAGGTACATCAGGGAATAGTCGTTTTAATATTTTAGTGTAAACAACAGAGGCGTAGTCGGGTCTCTGTCCTGCTTGTCCGTTAGGCGTGTACGCATCATCTGAGCGCTTTCTGCGGGCAGCAGTGTAGTGGTTTACCATAGAGTCCATAGCACCCGCTGTAACACCAAAAAACCGATTTGGTTTGCCCAGCTTTTTAAAATCTCTCAGGTCGTCACGCCAATTGGGTTGCGGCACAATAGCAACACGCCAACCGTATCTCTCAATTATCCTTCCAATCACACTCGCTCCAAAAGAGGGATGATCGATATAGGCATCGCCAGTAAAGATGATTACATCCAGCTCATCCCATCCTTTTTGCCTTACCTCTTTTGCCGATGTAGGCAACCAACTGTTATAATCACTATTTTTCACTTTCTGTTAAAGTTTTATGCAAAAGTAGTGAAAAGAGTTTTAAGGTAATTTTTTATTTTCAAAACCAATGTTAACTTTGTATTGAAAAATTTGGTAATGAGTGATCCGAATCCTAATATAGTTGTCGAACTTCAAAAAAAAATCAATCGTTTAATAGACCGTCATGTCGGCCTAAAACAGGAGGTATTTAGATTAAACGAAGAGAAAGAGAAGATAGTTTCAGAATTGAATGAATCAACAACAAGCTACCGGGAGTTAGAGAAGAAGTTTGAGAATTTAAAGTTATCAGGAGATATTTTAACGAAATCGGGTGAACCCGGAGAGGCAAAAAAGAGGATTAACCAAATTGTGCGGGAAATTGATAAGTGTATTGCTCTATTAAACCGGTAATATAATTGGATGGAAGATAAATTTTCAATACGTGTAAATGTTGCAGACAGGTACTATCCTTTAAGGATAGACCGTAAGGATGAGGAACACATCCGCAAGGCTGCTAAGCTTATAAACGATAAGATAATGCAATATAAGCAACGTTATACGGATAAAGATGTGCAAGATTTTTTGGCTATGGTAGCTTTGCAGTATGTAATAAAGTTGCTTGAACAGGAGAACAAAAACGACACAGCACCCATCCTTAATGCCGTAAAAGAATTGAATGATAAATTAGACACAGTTCTATCGGAAGAGGTTTAGAGTATAAAATAGATTTAAGAGTTACCCGCATTGTTTGCTTTGTAATACAGTAATTATACTGTATATTGAGTGATATGATGCGGTTTTGCTATATATAAACAATAAGTTAAAAAATAAATTGACATGGGACTTGAAATTACAATAGGAATTATTGCTTTTGTTTTGGGCGGTGCACTTGCACTGTTCATCTATTCAAAAGCAATGGGGTCGCGGAGTAAAAAAATACTTCGGGAGGCTATAGCTGAGGCTGAGGTCATCAAAAAAGAGAAGATACTTCAGGCAAAAGAGAAATTTTTACAGCTGAAAAGTAGTCATGAGAAAGAGATAAATGCACGCAATCAGAAGATTGTTATTGCTGAGAATAGGCTAAAACAGAAAGATACCGGATTCTCCCAACGAATGGAGGAGCTACAACGCAAAAAGAAAGACGTTGAAGTTATCCGCGAAAATCTCAATTTGCAGCTTGAGATTGTTGAGAAGAAAAACGAAGATGTAGAGAAGATGCATAAGCAGCAGGTTGAGCAGCTTGAAGCAATCTCCGGATTGACGGGAGATGATGCTAAGGAGATGCTTATGGAAAGCATGAAAGCTGAGGCTAAAACGGAAGCTATGTCGTTCATTAACGATATAATGGACGAGGCTAAAATTAATGCCAATAAAGAGGCAAAGCGAATTGTTCTGCAGACAGTACAACGTGTTGCAACTGAAACGGCAATAGAGAACTCGGTAACAATCTTCCATATTGAGTCTGACGAAATGAAGGGGCGTATTATCGGTCGTGAAGGTCGTAATATCAGAGCCCTTGAAGCTGCCACCGGTGTTGAGATTATTGTAGATGATACACCTGAAGCAATTGTTCTTTCGGCATTTGACCCTATGCGCCGTGAAATTGCTCGTCTGGCACTTCACCAGTTAGTTACTGACGGACGTATACATCCGGCACGTATCGAGGAGGTTGTAAATAAGGTTAGGAAGCAGGTTGAGGAGGAGATTATTGAGACGGGAAAACGTACTGCTATCGACCTTGGTATTCACGGATTGCATCCTGAAATCATTAAACTTGTAGGAAAGATGAAGTATCGTTCGTCATACGGACAGAACCTTCTGCAACACTCACGCGAGTCGGCCAACCTATGTGCCATCATGGCATCTGAGTTAGGTCTGAATCCTAAGAAAGCAAAAAGAGCAGGTCTGCTGCACGATATTGGAAAAGTATCGGATGAGGATCCGGAATTGCCACACGCAATACTCGGAATGAAACTTGCTGAGAAATACAAAGAGAAACCGGAAATTGCCAATGCTATCGGCTCTCACCACGATGAAGTTGAGATGACAACAATGCTTGCTCCAATAGTTCAGGTGTGTGATGCTATCTCAGGAGCCCGTCCGGGTGCTCGTCGTGAGATTATCGAATCATACATTAAGCGACTCAAAGACCTTGAAGCCCTTGCACTCTCTTATCCTGGTGTTCTTAAAACCTATGCCATTCAGGCAGGTCGTGAACTGAGGGTGATTGTGGGAAGTGAAAAAATTTCTGATAAGGAGTCTGAAGAGTTGTCGTACGATATTGCCCGCAAAATACAGACTGAGATGACCTATCCGGGTCAGGTTAAGATTACTGTAATTCGCGAAACAAGAGCTATTAGTTACGCAAAGTAATATCTGGAAATTAAGGTATAATTTATATTGAGGGTTTCACTTAAAGTGAAGCCCTCTTTTTTTTGATTTTACATCTGCATCCCGGCGGGAAAGAACGAAGATTTTCCCACATACCACCGAGGCTCTCAGCATACAAGATTTTCTCATGATATCTGTAATCGTTGCTTCACCCTCTATTTCACAGCATCTAAAAGGCAAAACATCACCAATCAGAATGCTGTCTTTACTGTATTTTGCGACAAGGCAGTGTGTGTGTACACAAAATTGCAAGATAAAACAGTAATTTCTTCATCTAAAAACAGATTTAACCTTGTATCAGGAATATAGCGGGTCTTTTATTTATTTCAGGAATCTTCCCTTCCCACTGCTCTATCGTCTTGGTAACAATATATTCACTCTCGAGAGTTATATCGCAGGCGATGCATAGTTTCGTTGATGGCTTGCAAGCAGAGACTATATCTCTCAGTATTTTTGTATTTCGGAAGGGAGTTTCAATAAAAAGTTGTGTTTGATGCAGTTTAATCGAACGTTGCTCCAACTCTTTGATAGCAGCTACTGCCTCTCCCGATTTCACCGGGAGGTAACCGTTAAATGCAAAATTCTGGCCATTAAGTCCCGAAGCCATTAAAGATAGTAGAATAGATGATGGCCCAACAAGAGGAACAACCTTGATATTATTCTTATGTGCAAGCTTAACAATAACAGCTCCAGGATCAGCTACACCGGGACATCCGGCCTCTGACAACACACCAATTGAATGCCCACTGTTTATGGGTTTTAAAAACGCGGGGATCTGTGATGTTTTGGTGCGCTTGTCAAGCACAAAAAAAGTTATACTGTCAATATCTACTGTTTTGTCAACTTTTTTCATAAACCTGCGTGCCGTTCTGACATTCTCAACAATAAAATATTTTAACTTTAATATCAGATTCTTATTGGTTTGGGGTACATTGAGATTTACGGGACTGTCGCCCATAGTACTGGGAAT
>JALVBA010000042.1 GCA_027010905.1 Marinilabiliaceae bacterium | reverse complement strand
GTTTTATGTTATCTTTTTGTTGCTCAATGCTTTAAGATAACTAAAACAATCCTTTTTACAAAATAAAAAATCATAATTCTTATATCGAACTCAGGTTGATAGGATTTTATTATGGGCATACCTTGATACCTATCACAAAAAGGTAATATTTTACACCCTCAAATTTCGGCAGATAGGTTACAATGTTTCTCTTAACTCCTCAACTCCCACCGATGCACTTCTCTTTATATGTGTAACAGTTATACTCTGTTGTATGTTCATCTCGCCCGGATCAATCAGATATACAGGCACTCCCGCCGGAATATCCCAAAGCAATCCGGCTGCCGGATAAACATTGAGCGATGTACCAATCACCACAAAGACATCAGATTTTTTAACTATCTCCTCAGCTTGTGCAATTGCCGACACAGGCTCGCCAAACCAAACGATATGCGGCCTAAGCTGCGAACCTTTTTCACATTTATCTCCCAATTTCAGCTCCCAATTGTCAAGTTTGTAAACGAGCGACGAGTCTGTTGTGCTACGAACCTTTTTCAACTCACCATGCAGATGTAGAACACTACTGCTTCCGGCTCTCTCGTGCAGGTCGTCAACATTTTGAGTGATTATTTTCACATTGTAATCTCTCTCCATCTCAGCCAATCCGTAATGGCCTCTGTTAGGTTTACTCTCAAAAAGCTGCTTACGTCGTTGGTTGTAAAACTCCAACACCACTTCAGGATGTCTTACCCACCCCTCCGGACTGGCAACCTCTGTTACGTTGTACTGCTCCCACATACCTCCCATATCACGGAATGTTTTTATTCCGCTTTCGGCACTCATGCCTGCTCCGGTTAATACAACTACTGTTTTCATATTGTATTCAAAAATATAAAATACGATGAAACAAATAACTCTATTTGCATAAAAAGTATTCAGATAAGAAAATATAGCTTACTAAATATACTTATTTGGTTACTCTCTATTTTTTATCGTAAACTTGTAACAAATCCGTATCTTCGTGCGTCGTATAGGATGATAACTGTTTAAAAAACCGAACTATGAAAAAAAATGTAATTGCATCAAACCTAACCATCCTTCTTTTTCTATTCTCCATATCTGCATGTTCGCAAAATGTACTCAACAAAGTTGATAAAACATTCGACAATATCTCATCGGTTGAAGTTGCAGGGTCATTCTGTAATGTTAACATCTCCGGAGAAAAGCGGCATGACATAAACCTTACAGGCGAGATAATCTCAAGCAGAGATTACGATATTAAAATCAGATATGAGCAGGACGGAAATAAACTTAAAGTGTGGTTGGATAGACCAAGATCGATACAAGGCTCAATAAAAGGGAACTTAAACTTAAGCCTGCCTGCCAACACCAATATTGTTGTTAAAAATTCGAGTGGAAGTATTAAGGTTGAGAATGCAGGTCAAAGTACAATAGATCTTACTGCATCGTCAGGAAATATCTCCGTAAAAAATATCGACACAAACATATCTCTTATAACATCATCAGGTAGCCTAAATATACATGACGTGTCGGGAGGTGTTCTTGCTACTGCATCATCAGGAAGTACCTTTGTCTCAGGAGTAAAAGGAGACCTTTACAGCGTCACTTCATCAGGCAGTCAAAAGATTGAGGAGGTAAACGGAAACATTAAAGCAACCTCTGCATCAGGTAGCCAGTCGATAAGTATGATTAAAGGAGATGTTAACGTCAGAGTCTCGTCAGGAAGTATTAAACTCAGTCAGGTAACAGGAGATATTTCTGCGGTAACAAGTTCAGGAGGTATAAAGCTCGATACCACAATTGGCAAACTAAATCTGGCATCAAGTAGTGGCAGTCAGAGAGGGACAGGCATAAAGCTAACCGGCTCATCATCGTTTAAAGCTGTTTCAGGAAGTGTGAACATGGAGCTTCTGAACGGTAGCGAGGAGCTTAGTTTTAATCTGAACACATCCTCGGGTCATCTCTATGCCAAAGGAATTCAGGGAAATAATAGTCTGGCAATTGAGAAAGGGCAGATTAAGATTTATGGCAAAACCTCTTCCGGAAGTCAGAACTATAAGTAGAATATCCTTGACTTTTAGGAGTCATCAGGCGACTAAAAGTCATCTGATGGCTAATATTTCAGAAAAAACATCTTCATATTTTAGTTTAGTAATCAGGATTTTCATAAATTAAGTGAAAATCTGGTTCTATATGAAATGTAGTGGATAGTAATATTTATAACATCCATTATATATCATACAGAGGCGAAAATTTGATATCATGCTTGTTAAAACGTTTGGTTCAGCAGTAGCCGGAATTGATGCCTACACAATTACAATTGAAGTTAATGTATCGCAGGGAATAAAATTTTTTATTGTTGGATTGCCCGATAGTGCTGTAAAGGAGAGTGAACAGCGAATGCAATCGGCTCTTAAAATTAATGGTTATAAATGGCCGGGATATAAGATAATCATCAATATGGCTCCGGCAGATATCCGCAAGGAGGGCTCCGCCTACGACCTCCCTCTGGCCATTGGTATCCTTGCCGCATCAAACCAAATCTCAGATATGAAGCTCTCAAAATATCTGATTATGGGTGAGCTCTCTCTGGATGGAAGCCTACAGCCCATTAAGGGTGTATTGCCCATTGCCATAAAGGCTCGTGAAGAGGGTTTTGACGGAATAATACTACCTGTACAAAATGCAAAAGAGGCCGCAGTGGTTGAAGATATCACAGTGTATGGAGCAAGAAACATTAAAGAGGTAACAGCTTTTCTTAACGACGAAGGGACTATTCAGCCAACAGTAATTGACACGGACGAGGAGTTTATGAGAGGTATTAGTGAGGTGGATTTTGATTTCTCCGAAGTTAAAGGTCAGGAGAATGTAAAGAGAGCTCTGGAGATCTCTGCTGCAGGTGGACACAACATCCTGATGATTGGACCTCCCGGCTCCGGTAAGTCGATGTTGGCCAAGCGTATGCCCTCCATCCTACCTCCCCTAACCCTCGATGAAGCGTTGGAGACAACTAAAATTCATTCGGTAGCCGGAAAGATTGGAACGAACACATCGCTTCTTACGCAGCGCCCTTTTCGCAGTCCTCACCACACAATTTCTGACGTCGCACTTGTTGGTGGTGGCTCTTTTCCCCAACCAGGGGAAATTTCACTTGCTCATAACGGGGTTCTATTTCTTGATGAGCTGCCTGAGTTTAAGCGCACAGTACTTGAGGTGATGCGTCAGCCTCTAGAAGATAGGAAAATAACAATCTCACGGGCACGCTTTACCATTGAGTTCCCCTCCGGATTTATGCTTGTTGCATCAATGAACCCATGCCCTTGCGGATACTTCAACCACCCAACGAGGCAGTGTGTTTGCAGCCCCGGCATGGTACAAAAATATATGAATCGTATTTCGGGTCCTCTGCTCGACAGGATTGATTTGCATATTGAAGTTATTCCTGTGCCGTTTAATAAACTGTCGGAGACACCTCCGGCTGAGAGTAGCGTGGAGATACGAAAAAGGGTAATAAGAGCCCGACAGGTTCAATCGAAGCGATTTGAAAAGAACAAGAGTGTGTTTTGCAATGCACAGATGACTACTAGACAGTTGGCAAATAACACCAAAATGGATGAAGATAGTAGACAGATATTAAAAACAGCAATGGAGAAACTCGACCTCTCAGCCCGTGCCTACGACCGAATCCTGAAAGTGTCGCGTACCATTGCCGACCTCGAAGGGGTAGAGACAGTTCAGTCTCATCATGTGGCTGAAGCCATACAGTACCGCAGTCTGGATAAAGGTACGTGGGGGAATTAATTACTTTTTCCGGATTGGATGTAATTGTAATTTGCATTTTAAAAACCTTATTTTATAGTTGTTAACCTTAATCGAAAAAATATAACACAAAAACTAAACCTTATTTCAAAATTGTTCAAAATGAGGATGGATATGCACTTGATGAAATCTATTACATATTGGTGTAATGGACAAATTGGTTGTTTTTTAAAGCACCTATTGTTCAAGTGGACAAAATGGTTGGTCTTTTTATTAACAATTTTTCTCATAAAAAACCATTGATTTTATTTTTGCTAAATCAAGTAAAACGGAAGCAAGCTCTGCTGGGGAGCAACTT
>JALVBA010000041.1 GCA_027010905.1 Marinilabiliaceae bacterium | reverse complement strand
GGATTTTGATTTATTGCGTATCTCCCTTGCCCATATTTTTTTTTGCTCCCCTTATTTTGTAACAATACTCCACGTTCAGCCAGTTCAATAGTTTTTTCTGTTCCAAAAGGTAATGTTCCGGTATGCTCAAAAAACTCTGTATCATCCCATTTGTCAGTTACATTCTTTTTATATGTAGCTATTGATATTCGTTCTTGCCATAAATCGCAGACGAAATCAGGGCTATATCCCTCCCTGTCAAAAACAAGCATATATCTGCTTTTGTATTTAGTCACTCTTTTTTGATTTACCTCCCGGTTTCGTTGGGGCTATTTTCTGCTTTGCTTTCTTTCTTCTCTCTAGTTCCTGCAGTACCGCATATTTGGCAGCAGCAATAGTTTCTCGATTAACCTTCTCGGTTATTCTACCTTTTAGCAGATCTTCAAACTCAATATATTCACCCATCAGTAGTAGTTGAGTAATCATATTGTTGATGACAGTTTCGAGGCTGTAACCTATTGCATGATACATTACTGATGCATCAACCATAAATTCTTCGGCAAACTCCGGATAGTTGGGTAGGCTCATAAGCTCGTTACATGTTTCACCAAAACTACTCAACTCAATATTCAGATTTGGAGTTACAAGCAGTGGGCTAAACTCTTCATTCCTGTCTTTCTGGCTGAAGAGATTTACTCCATTCAGATTAACACCAACAGTAGGGTCATCCATTCGAACAAACTCAGCTTTCATCATCTCATTCAGCTGATAGAGATAGAAGTTGTATCGCCACAGTTCATTACTTGTTTGTCCCTCTTTAAAAATGTGAGGGTAACATTTATAAACTATTTTTCTTACACTATTTTTCTTGTCATTAATATCTGAACTACCTGCTCTTAGCTCCTGTATCAGACTTGTTAATGCCGCTGCAGCTTTCTGTGGCCCGGTAATCTCCCTACCTTTTTTACCTATTTCGGTAGATACAATTCCAAACTGTACTTTACGTCCTGCCCCTTTTCCATCTTCATCACCACTAAGCACCTTTACTAGCTGGTAGCGCGATTCAACCTGATTATCCTGATCGATGAACGGTTGGCCGGCAGGTGTACTTGCCAATGAATCAAACATCTGACTGAATATATTTCTGGAGATAATGATATTTGCTTTCTTGTCACTATCGGTCTCGTTTGCTTCAGCAATAAACCTGTTTTTAACAAGATCAAAATTAACTTTCTTGATAGAATAATCTATACCTTTCTCATCAAATGATTTTCCTGTAAAAATCTGGTTTACAATCTTCTCAACGTCTATTTTATCCATCATTTTGTATGATGAAGCAAGGAAATATTTATTTATGTCAGCTTCATATTCCCAATCCAGCACATCGTCAAGATAGTTGCCGTGTGTAGCAAGCACTTCAACAATGTTCTTGTCGGCAGTGTATCGTTGCAGGGTTCTCTGGAAGTTTGGTCCGTCCTGACTTGTAGCTTTCTCTTTACGCTCTCCGTGAGAATCAATATAGAGAAGGAAATTCTCGGGATTGTCAACACGGGTAATGCCACCCTCATCTTTCGAATAGTTATGTGCTGTAAGAATAATGTCGATTTTATATGGCATCTGAATCTCACACAGGCCACTGATGGTACTTCGTGAATTGAGGTCATGCACATTACTGTCGGCACTTGTTTCGAACAGATATTTGTAGTATTTGATAAAGTCGGGGTCGAAATCGGTAACTCTCGAGAAGTCGCCTACCTCAGTACCGAAACCGTAAATATTTCCTGCTTTATCGCGAAATACGTGGAACATATCTCCGGCTATCATTTTAATAGAGCGAACACCCGCCAGATTCTGACGAAGCCACTTTAGAATCAGAGCAGCAATCATCTCCGATTTACCCACTCCGCTGTCACCATCAATCTCAACAACAAATATACTTCCATCCTCCAACTCAACAGCAAATAGAGAGCCGTGCTTAGGAATGCCACCCATCTCCTTAACCTTCTCGTTAATTACTGTGAGACGGGGCTTCTTAATGTCACCAAAGTAATCGGCCTTCTTTTTCAGGGGAGTTACAATGGTTTTAATATTTCCGTTGGGTCCTTTAATATCGAAGTAACCAACAGGAGGGAAGGAGATAACCTTTTCTGGCGCACCAAAAAACAGTATAACATCAGGCATGAAGTTTTTAGCTTCTTTAAGCGAAACATCCTGATACTGTTGAAGCCTGAAGTTATCGGTCATATATTTTATGTATCCCTTCTGAAATACATGCAGCTCTTTAACTATACCATGATTGAGTATCTTGCAACGATAATCATCCGGATCCATATTGTCAACAAACCGCGATAGTCGTCGTTCGAAAAACTTAGTTGATGGCTTAGGACTAATCATCTTAACATAGTCGTGATTCGACTTGCTTCTGTTCATATCCAGAAGATAGAGTTGTTCGTCTTCCTCCCTGTTAACTTTATGAAACGGGTACTCTCGCTTCTTTGCATCTGTTGAGATACGGGTATGGAGCTGAACGGGCTGCTCCACGGAGATAACACCGCATTTCGTCATCAGCTCGTTAATCCATTTTAGCGAACCTTCCTCAAACTCCTCTAGTGTTTTATCCTCCATCTCAAAGTTGCGGAATAGTGTAATTCCGTGCTGAATCATCTCATTAACATCGGAGTTTTGCTTGCGGAAAAGTATCTCCACCACTTTAATCAGGATGTGGGCATATCTTTGATAGTAGTTTGTTCCCTTAGTAAGGTTCTGAATGTTGATAATAAAGTTAACAACCTTCAGCGTTACCTTATGCAGGTCATCTTCTGATATCTTAATATCCTTTTTGCGGATGATAAAATCGAGTATATCGTTTACTTCACGTGGAAGTATATCTGTCAAAAGATTTTCGGTAAATATTTTAAGTTCGTCATCTTCGGTATTGTCAATCTTATTTTGCAGATAGGCCAACTTGTCGATTACCAATCTGTAGAAAGAGTTGTCATTTTTCAACAGATAGAGGTAGAGTATCTTCTCATCTGTAGGTCGTGTGCTGTTGAGAATCCTGCTTTTTACAGAGTTGATGATGAACCCGATACTTCGCGATGAGATGTTGATAGATTTAAAATCACTGTCTGTTCGTAGCTCCTCAAAGAAGTGGTTGAGATACTTCTCAAGGTTCATGTCGTCAACATTCAACCCGGTAATCTCTTCAAAAGATTCGCATACCGCAGAGATAATCTCTTTACGACTCGGTTCAATTGTTGGTTGCTCAAACGGTAGGTTGAAGTGTAGCAGAATTTCATGGATATGCTTCTTCAAAACAACATTAACACCTTCGAGGCGGGCAATATCCATCTGATAATCGCCACTGGCTTTAAGTGCCAGAGTCTTCATCTTAGTGTCAGAAAACAGCAGTCGCTCCATCTCAATGAGAATCTCACGCATTATGTTTTTCTCCTCTGGATCATCCAAAACATAGTGGTTTGGATGGAACGATTTTTTGTTGTTGATATATTTAAGTATCGTTGCTTTGCTGTATCGCGAAGCTACAATATTAAAGTTCAGGCTCCGGATCTGCGGTATCTTTTTGTAAATCTGGGGTAGCAGGTTTTCATAAATTTTGGTGAATGCGCTACTGCTGACAAACTCTGTTACATCGCGGCAATCACCCACATCACCCTGAAACTCTATTACTGAGTTTTGCGAATCGCCAATAGTAGTGATTGATACACCACTCACCTGAGGTGAGGCATGGTAGAGTGATCTGTTTTCATTAATCTTCAATGACTGATTAACAGGTTTCTTAATCTCTTTTACCTCGGCATAATCATCAAATATGCAGTTGATATATTTCTTGTCTGTGTCGGTATTAAATATTTCATCAAGTAGAGCAGAGTTCTCAATTCCTTTACCTGTAGATTCAATACGTAGCTCGTTGTATTTTTTGTAGTACGACAGGAAGATAGTAAGTGCAGTGTTTATCTCTTTCTCAAAAATCTGATAAGTGCCGTTCGTGCTTGAAATAAATCCACCTAAAGAGAAGCGAACTACTCCTGTGCGATAGGGTAGGGCAGAAACCCCTTTCTCGCTTGACAGACGCATAGCAAACTCCTCAAGGTCGTTGTATGATCCGTAATTATTGAAATGAAGGTTGAAAAGGTATGAGCCATCAGACTGGATGATGGAGACATTCGTCATCTCAAGATTCTCAATAACCTGCTCAGCGATTCCTTTAGCACTCTTTAATCTTCTATTCGACTCTTTTCTGAAGTTTTTATTTATTCTGAAATTGTTCAACCCCTGTACCAGCTCTTTGGAGTAGTAGAGGAAGAAAGGCACCTCTTTGTATTTGAAATCGTCAGGCAATCCCAATACATCAAGCTTCGCCAGTTTGACAAGCTCATCAAGTAAGAAGAGATGCAATGGACTACCTTCGAAATGTGAAATGGAAGGTGTTTTCTTTGTCGACTTACCGGTAGTGTGCTGTTCAATAAATTTTTCAATAACACTCTTAATCTTACTACGCGATGCATTTTTAGGAAGCTCAGCCTCCATGTTATGCTTTAGCGATTTGGCCAAGATGCCTGTGTCTAAAACAGTATTTAGGAAATACATTGAAGAGCTGTTCCCTCTTAGTGCCGGATTTCGCTTTTTGGCATAGTCAATCACCTCCTGCATAGCAGAAGTGGCGACCAGTGCACCAAGTCTGTCACCCGAGCCGGCAAGGTTCTTGGTGGTTGAGAGAGATGAAACAACTCTTATCTTTGAGTATACATTATCATTGTTCAGAACATAGCGGCTTATTGATCTCCATTTGGGGAAATCAGCATCCTCTATCTTAACGCTGTCATTGTATGCTTCGTCAAGAAGCAGAGTTATTTTACTGTTGTTGATAAACTTGAGGAACTCCAGAAGTTTCTCGTCATTGAAGTCGGAGTAGCCCGTAGGATTCGAAGGGTCATTAATAATTATAGTTACATTCTCACAAAAGCGATCCCACAGATTACCACTAGCATCAAACAGTTGAAGTGTATTCTTTATTCTTGATAGTTTTGTCAGAATACGTTCATAGTCCACCCTCTGATCGTCTGAGTTTTCAATCTCTATCTCAAATGGGTTGATGTAAAACCGATCTTCTGAAAACAGATCGGTATACTCCCACGACAGCACTTTGTTGTATATTATATATGGCTTGGGGATATTGTTCCCAAAGAAAAGAAGATCCCTTACAATCATCTGCACATCATCTGCGATTGATGTCTTTTCCAGATTGCCAAGATCGCTGATAAATCCCTTGATGATATTTTTATCAGTACTGTTTAATCTCTCATAATCTTTATAGATGCCGAGGTCGATTAAGATATTTCTGAATCGTCCTTTGTTGTCGGATTCGTTATCTACCTTGGTGATGTGTTTTTGATACCGCTCTAGAAAGAGATTAACCCCAAAGTTCTTGTGGAAATGGTTGTGAAGAGTCCGCTTGTAATTATCAGGGATGAAATTGATAATTGTTTTACACTTCTTGCTTGTGGGTTCGTCAAGTGGTTTTAACTGTCGTTGCAACAGGAACTCTCCGTAAGTTCTAATCTGGTTTCTTCCGCCCCCTTCAAGCACAGTAGCTATACGAAGGTTTGGGTTTCCTGAATAGAAATATTTCTTTGTCTTCTGCTCAAAGGCATCAATTAATTTTTTATTTTGCTCTTCTCTCTTCTCCTCATTCGATGAGTTTTGAATAAACTGAATGAAGCTGCGCAATCTGATGAGAGAGTATCGGTCTTTTAAAATCTGACGGGTAAAATCATCAAATTTATAGAGGGTTGTATTCTTCTCTTGGTTATTTGTTTCGCCAAGTTGCTCCTTTTTTAGTTCATCAAGTTCGACATTGTATTCAGTGATTTTACTATCCAATAACTCCTTAAACTCTTGAAGATATTTGATATTTACATTTTCCAGAATAAGCCTTATGTTCAGTTGCGTGTTGGCAGGTGCTCCCAGTTTTTTAGTGTGAACTTTGTTGAGGGTATTGATAATGCCGTTGTGAAAACTGAACACCAGACTTGTATTTGACGCAAGTGATTCAGGTGAGTTGTCAACAATTACAAGGCGTGAAAGTAAAGGGAACCATTTAGAGCCGGCAAACATATTTTTGCGCATGTGCTGAACTTTAACAACAAAAACATTGGATGTATCATCCTGCATCATCTCAAAAAGATCATCACTCTTAATATTTTCGACCACACGAACACACTCTGTGCCGAACACCTCTCCTTTAAGAAGCTCAACTGCAATATCTGAATTTCCTGAAACAACGGTTCTTATTAGTCCGTTAAGACCCTTAAAATTAACCGCCCACTCAGTGCGGTGCAGGAAGTTGTCTTTTTCAGCTTTGGTGGTATAGTGAGTACTTTGGTTTGTCATCTGCTCCAAAGTATCCATCAGGTAGTTCCAATGAGCCTCATCAATATCACCAATTACTCCAATAACATCTCTGAATCGTCGCAAATCCTGAATAGAATCACCCATCACAATTTTTGAGAGGAAACTGATTGTTTCGTCGGTAACAGGTGGTGTTCCTACTGAAAAGTCATGCACATTTTTAATGTTGTTGAGCCACTCTTTCTCCTGTTCATCAACAACATCATTATCTATTAAATCTGTTAGTCGTCTATTGAATTCCTGTTTTAAAGAGGTGTAAACAAAAGCTTTTGAAACATCATGCGGATATAGCATTAACGACACATCCACATACCCAGGAATCTCCTCCTTGAATTTAAGTAAATATTTCTGAATCTCAGCCTGCTGACGTGCTGGATCATTTGGCTCTTCAAAACAGAGCCTTACAAAAGACTTAAGGTTGTCAAAAATAAAGTTTGGAAGCAGTACCTCAGCACGCTCTCCTAACGATGCATATAAATCAATAAACTCCTGAGCCTCCTTACGAAGAAAAGCATTTGGTTTTCCCTCTAACTGCATAATTTTATGTTGTAAATAATTATTTATTTCTATTTTATATCTGTAACAAAAAATACACTAATTGTTACAATATTCTAATTTTCCCAACGGCAAACTTAGAATATTGCAAAGATAATAAAAACTCTTTAGTTCTTCTTAAGTAGCATGGGTATCCAACTTGAAAAAATATATCTCTATCTTTCTTAATACGCTAGAAGCTCTGCATATAACTTTTGTATTGGTAGTCCAGCAATATTGTAGTATGAACCTTCAATTCTCTCTATCCCAACCATTCCTATCCACTCCTGAATGCCGTAAGCTCCTGCTTTGTCATAAGGTTTAAAGGTTCGGATGTAGTAGTCAATCTCATCGTTTGTCAACATTTTAAAGTATACTGTTGTCACAGAGTTGAACACTGTTTGCTTCTTTTGTGATGTGATTGCCACACCGGTTATAACCTTGTGAGCTTTTCCTGAAAGAAGTTTCAACATCTCAAATGCTTCATCGTAATCAGCAGGTCTGCCTAAAATACACGGTTGTCGCTGAAAACAATTGTATCGGCAGTAATTAATAGCGTATTGGGTTGGTTAATCTCATCACTGTAGAAAGAGGCTTTCTTGATTGCCAGATACTCCGGAATCTTAGTTTTACTTAAATGGTCAGGATAGGTTTCTTTAGGTGTTTTTTTTACTTTTACAATGAAATGGATGTTAATGCTTTCTAATATCTCTTTTCTTTGGGAAGAGTTACTTGCCAGTATAATATTTTCGAAGGTGATATTTGTTAATTTTTTCATAGGGTTGACTTTTTGACGAACGTAGCCAATTTTTATTTGAATGAATATTTTTTACTTTTGATAGTAATAAAATGGTGATAAAGTAGAACTATTTTGGTTTCTTTCCGTATCAAGGAGTGGAAACAACCATTAACGAACAACATGAGACGTATTTTAAGCATTGTGGCGACACTTGTCGCATGGGGAGGGTTTGTGTATTCTCAGGATTTTGAGTTGACTGCTAAAAGCATGGATTTGAGTTTTTTAGTTGGACAGAAAGTTGAGGTGGTGGATAGTTTTTATTACCGTTTAGATTCAACGTATACCTACATTAACAGTGGTGATGAGTGGGTTCTAGATTCAAAATACAGCTACGTGTATGACCATAGTAACAACCTACGAAGCTACCAGTTTCAGTTCAGTGATATGAACGTATGGAAGAATGGTAAAAAAGTGGTCTATTTATGTGCGGAGAACAATACAGTACTGCAAACTCAGACTTTAAAGTGGGATGATTTGACCAACGATTGGGTTTATGTCTGGAGAAAAAGTTATCAACAAGATATTAACAATGAGGGGTTGGTTGTACTCTATTCTGAATGGGAAAAAGATAACAGTAGATGGATTGATAAATGGCAACAGAGTCAGGAGTATAATCAGGAAGGAAGATTATCTGGTTATAATACTCTAACATGGAATAGTGTTGATAACAGGTGGGAAAATTACTGGAACTACTCATGCTTGTACGACGAAGAGGGAAATCTGTTGGAGTTACAGAACAAGTCGTACGACAAGGCTACTGATGCTTGGGGTGACGAGTGGCAATGTATCTACGAATACGATACTGAAGGAAAACTAAAATCACACCAGATTATTGACTGGGACAAGGAGAGTGATTCATGGAAAAATGTCAGAGCTTTTTCTGTTTCAGGCGAAGAGGATGAGGCCGGTGTTGTTGAGGTACGTGAAGATTGGAATGTGGGTGCTGATGATTGGAACAGGGCAACCAGTCACTCAAAAATATTTGATTCTAAAGGGCAGCTTACCGAAGAGGTTTACAATAAATGGGATAATTCATCTGGCAGTTGGGTTGAAAACAGACGGGATGCATACTCATACAATGAAGATGGAATTAAGGTTGAGGAGGCAACTTTTTACTGGGATAAAACAAGTAGTAAATATGAGAATCACCTCAAGTCTGTATATTTCTACTCTGTAGTAGCTATTAATAAACCTGTTGACCCAAAATTACCGAATGGCGACTTCTATCTCTATCCAAACCCTGCAACCGACTATGTATATATCAGCAATTTGTATGAAGCATCACTTCTTACAATCTACAATGTTGATGGTAAAGCTATTATGCAGAAACAGATATTAAGTGCAAATGAACCGGTTAATGTTAGTAGTTTGAAGAAAGGTGTTTACGTTGTTACATTAAAAAGTGACAGTGGAATAAAAACGACTAAGTTTATTAAGAAATAATAGAAACCTTACAAATACACACTCCCTCTGGATATTTTATTCAGGGGGATTTTTTTTATCTGAAATTATATCCTGCCATAGCAATAAACAGTACGCCAAAAAGCATTATCCATTTTGAAATTGCACTGGCTTTACCGAAATGTGCAGGGGTAGTTGCTGTTACTATTGTGTAGACGAGGTATGTGTACGGAAGCGTTATAAATATTAACAGGAAGGGAGTTGCGTAGGGTATTGAGCTGAAATTATTCATCAGGGAGAATATTAACCAGATAGCAACTACCGAAGCTATAGATAGAATTGATACTATAGCCTTTGAATAGGGTACTCCAATCTCGATGGGAAGCGTTTTGCAACCGATTGCTTTGTCGCCCTGAATATCCTGAATATCTTTAATTATTTCACGGGTAAGGGTTGTTATAAATGCAAAAAATGCAAAGCCTGTAGTCCAAAACCAGGCTAGAGAGCAGGCAGTTGAGTTAATAATCTCCCTACCGTGAACACGTTCAAGTGCAGCAAACTCCAATGAGACGACCAGATAAGGCACTATGGCAGTAAGGAAAGCGATGGATAGATTGCCAATTAAGACCTGCTTTTTAAGTATTGTGGAGTATGACCAGAGGATAGCAGGGATAAAGATGTACATAAATACATAATTCTCTTTGCGAGTTATGTACGCTATGTACAAACCAATAAATACCCCGGTGAAGGAGAACAGCACATGCAAAAGAAGTGCTATCCTTCGCTTAACAAGTTTTCCTACTATCACATTCTCCGGTCTGTTAATCCGGTCTGTGCGCAGATCGAAATAGTCGTTTATTACATATCCTGAAGCAGCCAGAAGAATAGTTGAGAATACCAATAAAAAAAAGTTTATGTCTGATAGTGCAGGTTCAATGTTGTACTTCTCCAATATAGGGATTATCAACCCATATCTTAACAGAATTTGCAGTAGGGTAATTATTATTAGATTCTTTATCCGGATGAGTTTTAGATATGCCATAATGTAAGTTTTGCTGTAAGTCTTAAAGCTATTAAAAGATGATGACAAATTCAAATAATTACCATTTGTGGTCAACCGACCATTTATGCTGAGCTCGCATAACCTGCTCTATTACATCTCTTACACAGCCCTCTCCACCTTTTTTGTCTGATATGTATTTGCAGAGAGATTTAACCTCCTCGGCAGCATCAGCAGGTGCTGTAGCAACTCCCACAACATTCATTACCGGATAATCTGGAAGGTCGTCACCCATGTAAAGTATCTCCTTAGCCTTTAAGTTTTTTTTCTCAATCCATTCGTTGAAGCGTTCCAACTTGTTAAATGAATCCATGTAGATATCTGTTATTCCAAGTCGTCCATACCTTTTTATAATGTTTTTACAATTACCACCGGTTATTATTGCCATTGGGAAACCTAATTTTACAGCCATGTGAATGGCGTATCCATCTTTAATGTTTGCCGTGCGTATTGGGATGCCATTGGTGTTGAGGTTTAGCACCCCAGCTGATAATACACCATCAACATCAAAAACAAAGGCTTTTATTTTAGTTAAATCTTCTTTGAAGTTACTCATGCTTTTTTTTGAAACGAAGATAACAATTTCTATGGTTGTATACTACCGATAATTCGCTTGGAGATATTTTTGTACAGTTCAGCAAGGTTATTGTCACCAAAAGAGCTGTTTAATATCTCAATGTGTTTCTGCATTGTCTGTCTGTCATCTCTTGATGCCGGACCTGTTTGTGAACTTTCCGGAGCGGTCTCAAAAGCCTTTGAAACAGTCTCCTCAACTAATGGCTGAAGGATATCAAAAGGTAGTTCGGCACTGTTGGATATGGTTTTGGAGATATGGTAAAGATGATTTGTGAAGTTACTTGCAAAAACAGCTGCAATGTGTAGTAGAAGGCGTTGGGCACTATCTACTATGTATGTGTTTGTTGTTACGGATGACGCTAACTTTAATAGTTGTTCTGTAGTGCTCTCTTTATCTCCATCAATCAGAATAGGGATATTGTTAAACGAGATATCTCTGTTTTTGGTAAAAGTTTGAAAAGGGTAGAAGATTCCATGATTCTCAAATCTATTCAAAACATCAACCGAAACACTTCCTGCTGTGTGAGCTACTGTACCTTTAGTGTGTGGCAGTTTCTCTATTAGTGGAGTAATAGCATCATCAGATACTGATATGAGATAGATGTCAGCACTGTCAGATATACTTTCTATATTGTCCGTAGCTTTAGCATTCAGTCTCCCGGCTAACAGTGAGGCATTAGTCAATTGTCTGCTGAATACCTGAGTTATGTTGTGATGTTTATTTAAAGCGAATCCCAGTTGGGTTGCTACATTTCCGGCTCCAATTAATACAATATCCATAGATTATTAGTTAAAATATAGGATATGAAGATATAAAAAAACCGGCTATTAGACCTGCTAGATAAAAGGTTATTGAAAAAATAGGTTGGTTAATGCACCCAGCACCAAACCTAAACTCTCAGATCTCCATACACATCCGCTCGCCTGTCTGTGAAGGCATCATTTTCCGGAGTGATTTTTTTATTTAAGGCTAACAGGGGATTAAAAATAGCAGTTATAATCTCTGTTTTATCTGTTGAACCGTGGGCAATAACCTCACCAATAGGGTTTGTGATAATTGAATTGCCGGTAAATGTCAGCTCTTGCTCTGTTCCTAACCTGTTTGCTGTAGCAATAAAAATACGATTTATAAGTGAATAGGATGGAGTAACAGATTGGCAATAAGGCAACACAAGGTTGGAAGGGTGGGCAATTACTGACGCACCTTTCAGAGCAAGGGTACGCCAGGCTTCAGGAAACATCCAGTCGAAACAGATAAGCATACCAATTTTACCAATCTCCGTATCAAAGATAGGAAGTCCCAGATTGCCGGGTTCAAATATCTTCTTCTCATCCCAAAAAAGATGAAGTTTACGATAGACTCCCACAATGCCTCCCGATCCAATTAGTGCCGATGAGTTATAAAGTTTTTCACCTTCACGTTCGTTAAATCCTGCAACGATATAGCAACTTTTACGCGAAGCAACCCCGGAGAGGAAACTCAGAAATCTGCTGTCGTTAGCTCTTTCAGATAGAGTCATTGCCTCATCTCTGTCCTTAAACTTATACCCTGTGGATGCAAGTTCCGGCAGAACAATAAGGTTAGCCTCATCAACCTTCTCAATAAGCTTGGTTAACTGCTCTATATTTTTGTCGATATCACCAAAAATGGGTGTGAATTGAATTATTGATAGTTGCATGGTTAAAGGGTTACATGGCTAAATGGTTAATTGAGCTATTGTTTGTAGTTCGATAATCAATTCCTCAGTTCCTCAACTCCTCAACCCGGACTATACCCTGAGTCCGACAGTACTTTTTGTCCGCTTTGTTCTTTCATTAGTTGTTGCAGAGTAATTGTAGGGTTTTTCCCCATATACTTTTCTACTATTTTGTATCCTACATAGCCACCAATCTTTCCGGGTGATTCCTCTCCGAGGTATGAGTTGAATGGGCCTTCGCCAATATATTTCTGAATGACCATTCTATCCGTACTAAACAGATGCTTTTGCTCAATCATATACCCCCATATGCCTGCTTCAAAATTCTCAGTCCACGTTAGCTGCTTCTCTGTAAAATCAAAAAGCAGGGTGTCAGGCAGGCTGGGACAAGTTTGTCGTACAAGATAGAGAACCTTACCCTGATAGATGAGGTTGTTAAGCAGGTTATATTTGTCGGGCTGGAAAGGAAAGCCCGTTAAGGCAATAGCCTTCATAATATCGGGAACAACCTTTTCAGGAATCATACTTCGGCGTATGTAGTTGTATATCTCCAGCCATTTGTAAAACTGACATCCTGAGCCCAGATACTTCTCAATACTTACCGATAGCCAGGTTGAGTCTACTACAATAGATTGATTAAACCCTGAAATGTGAAAGTATACATCAGGGCAATCATTTTTGGGAAAATAGTATTTGTAATATTTGAATGCCTGTTCAATATCAGGTCTGAAAATTTCGATGTTGGGGTACAAGGAGTCAATCTTTCTAAAAACATCCCTGTTGGCATCATACTTTAAAAACTCTTTCAGATTGTTGGCATAATCCTTGTCGTCGGGTGAGCCTATGCGCAAAACTTTTATACTGATAGCCTTTAGGTAATCCCCATATTTGCTCTTTAAAGTAGGCAGGTAGTGCTCCATACTGTCAGGTGAGATCTCACTCAAATCTTTGTAGAATGGTATAAGTTTGAAATTCACTCTTATATTCTCAACATCAGGTGCTTTATGTGTTTCGGAGCAAGATGATAAAAGGAGTGTCAAGATTAGTATAAGTA
>JALVBA010000040.1 GCA_027010905.1 Marinilabiliaceae bacterium | reverse complement strand
AATCAATGAGATATGTAGTGAAAAATAATGTGAACTGTTTTTATTTGCCTTTTGAGACTTATTGTTTCTACACATGACAATCGTGCTATTAATATTCAACTTATAACCATGCGGTTTTAGTGCCAAAAAAGTGATTGAAGTCGGTTATTAGCAACTACATTTAAAATTTCCCTCAAGTAATATTTCCCACTGTTCTTTTTTTGTTATTTTTACATTTTCAAAACACACAACAGACAGATAACCGGCCTACCCCAAATAAGTATCAAGAGTAATAAATTAATACAATGGCTAAATCAAGAAGAAAGTTTTTGAAGAACTCGTTTGCATTCACTGCAGGAGCAACTCTTACATCAGCAATGGCAGGAACACTAACATCCTGCTCAACAAAAACAATTGTTGTGGGTGCGATAGGAATAAAGAACATGGGCTATGCTGACATGAGAGCATTTCTACGTCAGAACAATACCAAAAACCCAAACAACATTTTCTTAAAGGCACTTTGCGATATTGACCAGAGACAATTAGATCAGAAATCTGCCTGGGTAAAGAAACAAACGGGGCAAAAGCCTGACCTATATACCGATTTCCGCAAGTTACTTGAAGACAAAGATATTGATGCAGTAATTATTGCTACCCCGGATCATTGGCATGCTCTGATATCGGTATTGGCAATGCAAGCCGGTAAACATGTGTATGTTGAAAAACCTATGGCTAACTCAATTGGCGAAGCTGTGATAATGGAGAAAGCGGTAGAGAGATACAACAAAGTTTTGCAGGTAGGTCAATGGCAGCGGAGCGGACCGCACTGGCAAAATGCGATAGACTACCTATGGTCGGGAAAGTTAGGTGATGTCAGTCGTGTTAAAGCATGGGCATACACATCAAAACAACCACTGCCGGTAAAACCGGATGGAAAAGTTCCTGAAGGTGTTGACTACGATATGTGGTTAGGACCTGCTCCCAAGCGGCCGTTTAATCCTAACAGGTTTCATTACAATTTCAGATATTTTTGGGATTACGCCGGAGGCCTGATGGCTGACTGGGGTGTTCACATGCTTGACTTTGCACTGTACGGCATGAAAGCGACAGTTCCTGACCGCGTAATGGCCATGGGGGGAAAACTGAGCCGTCCGAACGATGCACGCCAGGTTCCGGATACTCTTAATGTTCTGTACGACTTTGACAATTTTGTTGTAGAGTGGGAACACTCAATCACACTAAGTCAAAAGAAATTTGGTTCTTCTGCTGGAATTGCTTTTGAAGGAAACAACGGAATGATGGTAATAAACAGAGGAGGATGGCAGGTAATTCCCGAGCATGACATGACCGGTGAATTACAGGATGGAGTTCCTTTTACAAAGGGTGGTGGTGACTTGGACAAACATGTTGCCAACTTCCTGCAGTGCATACGAGATAATGATACTCCAAGAGCATCGGTTAAAGTTGGAAAGAACGTTGCAATACTTGCACACATGGGAAATATAGCTTATAGAACCGGAGAGATACTTCTGCCCAACAAAAATAGTTTGGCATTCAACAACAGCAGTAAGGTAACTGACCTGATAATGCCACACTACAGAAGCCCATGGAAGTTACCTGAATTGTAGACCTAAAACGTAGATTCCAATTAATAATACAATGTCATTTTGAACTTGTGCCCGTTTTAATTGTTGACCGAAAAACACAAATAACATATTATGAGATTATCTCATTAAATCATTAACATTATGAAAATCATTCAAGTTGTACTTCTATTGCTCATATCTACACTTCTGGGTGCACAAACAGCAAGAATTCCTGCATCATACAGCAATATAAAATATGACTCTAACAATAATCTCTACTACTCAAAAGATGGGAAGAGATATTATGCGAGTGAATCAGAAGACAAGTATACCCTAAAACAGTTGTTGGGCAGTCCGGTAGGAACAAACAGAGGGCTCATTTTGGACTTTAAAGGTTTTGAAGGAACCATAACCTACGGCATGATAACTTACGGACTAGCTCCTCACCCACTACCGGTATACAGATTCACTAAAGAGTTATTGGGGGGCAAAGCATCAATTAATATCACAAGAAACTTTGGTTACCCCTTTGATTTTGTCAACTGGAAAGAGAATAAAAAACTTTCAATAGGATACCGATTAATTGACAAAACCGGGCTGATAGTATTTGATGGCACCGTTTCAGTAACCGGCTCCGGTCCGTTTAAGGTTGTGCCTACAATTTACGAAGGACCATTTGTCAGTAATGTCGATGCAAATTCAGCTGTAATATGGTTTAATACATCGGCAACAACAAAAGCTTCGGTTGAAGTAAACAGCAACACATTATACGAGAAGAAAAGAAGAGATGCTCATGAATTTAAGATAACGGGATTAGAGCCGGACACAAAATATGAATACACCGTAAAGTATGGGGAGATGACACAAAAGTATCATTTCACAACTGCTCCCAAGAAGGGTTCAAGAGAACCGTTTATGTTTGCTTATACCAGCGATAGCAGGACTGCGACAGGTGGAGGAGAGAGAAATATTTACGGTGCAAACGCCTACATCATTAAGAAGATGGCAGCTGTAGCATACAGTAATGGAGCTGCCTTTGTACAGTTTACCGGCGATTTGATTAATGGATACCTATCAAGTAAAGAGGAGTTGAATGTACAGTTTTCTAACTGGAAAAAAACTATTGAGCCCTTTTGGCACTACATGCCATTTTATGTCGGGAAGGGAAACCATGAAGCACTTGGATATAGGTTTTATGATGATGAAGGGCGCTACAAAACATCCATTGATGGTTTCCCCTACAAAACATATTCGGCAGAATCAGTTATGAAAGATGCTTTTGTAAATCCTAACAACGGCCCTTCAGGTGAAGACAACAGCAAGTACGACCCAAAAGTGAAAAGGGTTGATTTCCCCTCCTACGAAGAAAATGTATATTATTACACTTATGCCAACACTGCAATGATAGTACTAAACAGCGACTACTGGTATGCTCCAAATCTGAAGAGAGATAAGGAAACCAGCGGTGGCCTGCATGGTTACATCATGGACAATCAACTGGAATGGTTAAGACAGACTATTGAAAAACTGGAAAAAGACAGTGATATTGACCATATATTTGTAACGCAACACACCCCGGTTTTCCCGAATGGAGGACATAGTGGCAATGACATGTGGTATCATGGCAACAATGACTACAGACCTTATATCAGTGGCAAGCCTGTAGACAAAGGTATTATTGAACGACGGGATGAATATCTTGATATTTTAATAAACGGAAGCAGCAAGGTTGTTGCCATTCTGACCGGAGACGAGCACAATTACAACAGATTAAAACTGACAAAAGAAGTTCCTATCTATCCTGAAGATTATCTGCACACAAAAATTGACGTATCAAGGCCAATATACCAAATCAACAATGGTGCATGCGGTGCTCCCTATTACGCTCAGGAAAAATTGCCATGGAGTGATTTCACCGAAGCCTTTAGTGTTGAGAATGCCGTTTGTCTGTTCTATATCGATGGAGATAAAATTACAATGAGAGTTGTGAATCCTGACACACTGAATGAAATAGATGAAATTGAATTAAAGTAGTTTTGAGGAATTGAGGAAGTGATATTTCCTAAATTTAAAACATCAAATTAGCACATTAACACATGATACACAAAGCAGGATTTGTAAATATCATTGGAAATCCCAACGTGGGAAAATCCACCCTTTCGAACAAATTGGTTGGAGAAAGATTGTCGATAATCACATCAAAATCACAAACTACCCGCCACCGGATATTCGGGATAGTTAACACTCCCGAGTACCAGATAGTGTTTTCCGATACCCCGGGTGTTCTGAAACCCAACTACAAGCTTCAGGAATCGATGCTGAAATTTTCGCAATCGGCTCTTTCTGATGCAGACATCCTATTGTACATTACCGACCCATACGAAAAACCGGACAAGAACGAAGAGTTCCTTAACAAAGTAAAAAAGACATCCGTCCCGGTAATAATTGTTATTAATAAAATTGACCTCATTGATCAGGAGAGGCTGGAAGAGATTATTGACTACTGGAAAAAAGAGCTCCCCGACTCTAAACTATTCCCCATATCAGCTCTTCACGATTTTAATATCGACAATCTGCTAAAACAGATTATTGAGATACTGCCTGAGTCACCCCCATTCTACGATAAGGATATGCTAACCGACAGACCGGAGAAATTCTTCATTGCAGAGATAATACGTGAAAAGATCCTGATTCATTACAAGAAGGAGATTCCATACTCTGTGGAAGTGGAGGTGGAAGAGTTTAAGGAAACCAAAGAGCGTGTTGACATCAGGGCTGTAATTCATGTTACACGAAACTCTCAGAAAGGAATTATAATAGGTCATCAGGGAAGCGCCCTAAAAAGAGTGGGTACCGAAGCCCGAAAAGATATGGAGCAGTTCCTTCAGAAAAAAGTCTTTTTGCAAACTTTTGTTAAGGTTAGCAAGGATTGGCGCGATAAAGACAATCAGCTAAAACAATTTGGATACGAGTAGAGGATGTGGGGATGCTGAGCGATAGCGAAGTTCCGCATGGCGGGATGTGGGATGTTGGGATGTAAGACGTAGGGACGTAGGGATGTAGGATTAAAAAAAATCAATATATTAAATCGGCCTCTTTTTTTACTACCTTTGCAGCCCAAAAACAGATATATCATGGGAAATATTGTTGCCATAGTAGGACGCCCAAATGTAGGAAAATCAACTCTTTTTAACCGGATGGCCGGTGGCCGTCAAGCTATTGTTGATGAGCAGAGTGGTGTTACACGAGACAGGTTGTACGGTAAAACCTTCTGGAACGGTAAGGAGTTTTCTGTTATCGACACAGGTGGTTATGCATTAAATACCGACGACATTTATCAGGATGAGATTCGCAGGCAGGTGTTATTAGCAATTGAAGAGGCAGACGTGATTCTATTTGTTACCGATGTTACTACCGGTGTTACAGACTACGACGAGGAGGTTGCCAATCTTCTGCGCCGCTCAAACAAAAAGGTGGTTCTTGCAGTAAATAAAGTTGACAACAACGAGCGTATTAATGACACCAGCTTTTTTTATTCTCTAGGACTTGAAGATCTTTTCTCTATATCTTCAATTAATGGTTCCGGTACAGGAGATCTGTTAGATAGAGTTGTAGAACTACTCCCCGATGAAAAAGAGGAGGATATTCCCGACATACCTAAATATACATTTGTGGGTCGCCCTAATGCCGGAAAATCATCAATCATAAATGCATTTATCGGCGAAGACAGAAATATTGTTACACCAATTTCAGGCACAACAAGAGACTCTATCTACACAAGGTACAATAAGTTTGGCTATGACTTCTTTCTTGTGGACACCGCAGGTTTACGTAAAAAAACAAAGGTAAAAGAGGATCTTGAATTTTACTCCACACTGAGGGCGGTAAGAGCAGTAGAGAGTTCTGACGTATGTATGTTGATGGTTGATGCAACCCGTGGGTTTGAGGGGCAGGATCAGAAAATCTTTCACCTGATTGAACGAAATAAAAAAGGTATTGTAATCATTGTTAACAAATGGGATCTTATCAAGAAAGACACCATGACAACAAAGGAGAATGAGCAGAAAATAAGAAAAGAGATTGCTCCATTAACAGATGTACCTATTGTTTTTACTTCAGTACTGACAAAGCAACGAATTCATAAGGTGCTGGAGTTGGCTCACGAAGTTTATGAAAACAGGATAAGACGAATAACAACATCGAAACTAAACGATTACCTTCTGCCTATCATAACAAATAATCCGCCTCCTTCAACAAAAGGTAAATATATTAAGGTTAAATTCATCACTCAACTTCCAACGGTTACACCTGAATTTGTCTTTTTCTGTAATCTTCCTCAGTATGTTAAGGATCCATACAAGAGGTTTGTTGAGAACAAAATCAGAAATAACTGGAACTTTACTGGTGCAACAATTCAGATTCATTTCAGGAAGAAATAGAACTTGTTAAAAAAAATTAAATTACAGCAGTAGCCTTAGTATACTCCCGATAAAAGTTTAGTTTCGCCAAAACACAAATTTTTATCATAGTATGAATTGCCGTACAACTATTTTCTACATACTACTTCTTGTAGCATCAGCAAACACGAAAGCAGACGAGGGGATGTGGCTACCATATCTTTTGAGTGGCAGCCAGATTGAAGCGATGCAAAAAAATGGTTTATCCATTCCTTTCGACTCTATTTACAACCCTAATAAACCTTCCCTGAAAGATGCTGTTGTTGCTCTTGATGGCGGTAGTTGTACTGCTGAGTTCATTAGCTCGAGAGGGCTACTTCTTACAAATCACCATTGTGGGTATGACGACATTCAGAATCACAGTAGTATTGAACACGACTACCTTAAAGATGGTTTCTGGGCTAAGACTATGGGTGAGGAGTTGCCAAATTCGGATAAAACGGCAACCATACTTGTTGATGCAAAAGATCTGACAAGCCGATTTCTGTCAATGTTTAACGACTCTACCTCAGAGATGCGCCGAACAGAATTAACCGACAGTCTCTCTGCTGTAATTGAGGATTCAGTTATGCAGGCTACCGGAATGGAGGCATCAATAGAGTCCTTTTTTAGCGATAACATGTATCTGCTTTTTATTACTCAAACATACAAAGATGTTAGACTTGTAGGTGCTCCACCTTCCGATATTGGTAAGTTTGGCGGTGATACCGACAACTGGGTATGGCCTCGTCACACAGGTGATTTTAGTATCTTCAGAGTCTATTGTGCTCCTGACGGCTCTCCCGCCGAATATTCAAAAAACAATATCCCTTTCACTCCAAAGAAACACTTAACAATATCTCTTGAGGGAATTAGCGAAGGTGATTTCACAATGGTATTGGGCTACCCCGGAACTACAGATCGTTACATGACATCCTACGGCATTAAACAGACTGAAGAGTACGTAAATCCTGTAATAGCAGAGGTGCATGGAATCAAGCAGGATATCTGGAAAAAGGCGATGATGGAAGACCCCAAAGTACAGATCCAGTACGCATCAAAATTTTCCGAATCGAGTAATTACTGGAAATACAGTATTGGACAGAACGAAGGGTTAAAGCACCAAAATGTAATTGAGAAGCGGGTTCAGCTGGAAGACAAATTCACGACATGGACAGAAGAGGACTCCATTAGAAAAAAGCGTTACGCAAAGACACTTCCTCTTTTGCAAGCAGCCTATATGTTAACAAGTGATATTACTAAATCGATAACAATAGCCGAAGAAACAGTTCTGGCGGGAGCAGACCTGCCTCTGTTTGTTCTTAACACATCGTATGCACTATTCGACTTAAAAGCACTGGAGAGCAATACACCTGAGTACACCGAAGCACTAAATAGCATCAAAGAAGATGCAGCTAAGTTTTATAAAGATTATGACCAATCGTTGGATGAAGAGGTGTTTTTAGCGATGCTGAAATACTACGTAAACAATGTAGATGAAGAGCATAGAGCAAAGAATAGTGAACTATTTCCTAAGAAATTTAAGAGTGACTACTCCAAATTCACTTCAGGCCTCTACTCTAAATCTCTTTTTAGCACCCCTGAAAACTTCAACAATTTCATTAACAGTGGGAATTTTGATAAGATTAATGACGATCCTTTTTTCTCATTTGCCAATGCAGTACTAAGTAGCTATTTTGGTATCTCATCGGTGCTCGACCAAATTGATGTGGAGAGAAACAAGGCCATGAGACAATATACTGAGGGGCTCTTTCAGATGTCTCCCGATAAGGATTTTTATCCTGATGCAAACTCCACATTTCGTATGTCGTATGGTAAGATTGGGAATTATGACCCGGCAGATGGTGTTGTATACGACTACAAAACAACACTTAAAGGTGTGATGGAGAAAGAGAATCAAGACAATCCGGACTTTATCGTTCCTGAATATCTGAAAACCCTGTTCGATGAAAAAGAGTATGGCGAATACGAGGATGCCAAGGGTTACATGCCTGTATGTTTTATTACCGATAACGATATCACCGGAGGTAACAGCGGCAGTCCGGTAATAGATGAATACGGAAGCCTGATTGGTATTGCCTTCGATGGTAACTGGGAAGCAATGACTAGTGATTTGGCTTTTGAACCCGACCTGCAAAGAACCATCTGTGTTGATATCCGGTACGTGCTATTTATTATTGATAAGTTTGCCGGGGCAGAAAACCTGATTAAAGAGATGACCATGACAACAGCCCCCTACAACTCCCCCAAAGGGGGAGCGTAAGTGTATGAAATAAGCGGGTGACTTCGAAGCCAACCACTTGCTATTTATTTTTTTCTCCTCCCCTTGGGAAGGCCGGGAAGGGCTTGCCGAGTTCCTCTATTTTCCTTTCTTCGCCTTCTTTGCCCACGAATCTCTCAGAGGCACTGTACGGTTAAAAACAAGTTTATCCTCTCTGCTGTCCTTATCAACACAGAAATATCCCAACCTCTGAAACTGAAATTTATCCAGAGGCTTCGCTGATTTTAATCCGGGCTCAACCATTGCAGTTGTCAGCACTTTTAGCGAATCGGTATTCAGGAAATCCTTAAAATCCACACCCTCGTGTCCATCAGGATTTTCATCACTGAACAAGCGATCGTACAAACGTACCTCGGCAGGAACACTCTGCTCAACACTAACCCAGTGCAGAGTACCTTTCACCTTACGTTTACTGCCCTCCATACCACTTTTGGTATCAGGGTCGCAGGTGCAGTAAATCTCTGTAACCTCACCATTATCATCCAGTTTGTAATCTTCACACTTGATGATGTAAGCATTTTTTAATCTAACCTCACGCCCAGGACCTAGACGGAAGAATTTCTTTGGCGGATCAATCATAAAATCATCCTTCTCAATATATATCTCACGCGAAAACGGAATCTCACGCGACCCCATACTCTCATCCTCCGGATTATTTATAGCCTCCATCATCTCCACCTTGCCCTCAGGATAGTTAGTAATTATCATCTTCACGGGATTCAGCACGGCATAAACACGCGGGGTTGTACTGTTCAGATCCTCACGAATACAGTGTTCCAAAACAGCAACATCAATCACGCCATCGCGCTTAGCAACACCAATACGATCGGCAAATACACGAATAGAGTCCGGAGTGTATCCTCTTCGCCTCAGCCCTGAAACAGTTGGCATACGTGGGTCGTCCCACCCACTTACATACTTCTCTTCAACTAACTGCAACAGCTTACGCTTGCTCATCACAGTGTAGTTCAGGTTGAGCCGTGCAAACTCAATCTGACGTGGCAATATCCCCGGTTTTGTCTCAACACCCTCAGTAACCTGCTCAAGAAACCAGTTATATAACGGACGATGAACCTCAAACTCTAAAGTACAAACAGAGTGGGTTATACCTTCAATAAAATCACCCTGACCGTGAGCATAGTCGTACATTGGGTAGATACTCCACTTATCACCTGTACGGTGATGGTCCTTTTTTAGAATACGATACATTAACGGGTCACGAAGGTGCATATTTGGTGATGCCATATCAATTTTAGCACGTAGTACGCACTCACCCTCTTCAAACTCACCACTCTTCATCTTTTCAAAAAGTTCAAGATTCTCCTCTACGGAACGATTCCTGTACGGGCTCTCACTTCCCGGTGTTGTAGGTGTTCCTTTTTGTAATGCAATCTCCTCTGCTGACTGATTGTCGACATAAGCATTCCCCCGTTTAATTATTTTCACTGCCCACTCATAAAGCTGCCCAAAATAGTCGGATGTATACTTTGGCTCTCCCTCCCAATCAAAACCAAGCCACTTAATATTCTCCATTATCGAGTCAACATACTCAACATCCTCCTTAACAGGGTTAGTGTCGTCAAACCTAAGATTAGTAGTTCCGTTAAACTGTTGAGCCAATCCAAAATTCAGACATATCGATTTAGCATGACCGATATGCAGATATCCATTTGGCTCAGGCGGAAAACGTGTATGCACAACACCTCCGTTCTTCCCCTCTTGCAAATCCTTCTCTATCTCATGTGTTATAAAGTTTCCTTTTATAACTTCATTACTTGCTAACTCAACGGGTTCTTTACTCATCTTCTCTTAGTTTAAATTTTAAGGATACAAAAATAGTTGTTTTTAGTTGGAAATGATACAATGCAATGAAAATTGTATATTGCATCAAAATATAAATAAGCAACAATCAAAATAATGAACAAAGATTCCGACACGCACATTAACCCCTCCGCCCATAGCGAAGGTAAGAGGGGGGCTTTAATAGAACTGGAAGAGATGGAGTTTTACGCCTACCATGGGCACTTTGAAGAGGAGCAAATCGTGGGAAACAAATTTCTTGTTGACATCTCTATTGAAACAGACTGTACAAAAGCAGCCGAAACAGACATACTGGAGGATGCACTAAACTATGTATCCATCTATGAGTTAACCAAAGAGGAGATGTCTAAAAAATCCTATCTGTTAGAGCATCTTGTGGGCAAAATCATCAACCGCATACACTCAGAATTCCCTGAGGTTATTCACTCAAAGGTAAAAGTATCAAAACTAAACCCACCGATGGGCGGACGAATGGAAAAAGTAAGTGTAACTTTTTCAAGATAGTTTTTCTAATGATGAACACTGAGGCACTGAGGATAAAAATTCCTCGCTTAGGCGCAAAAATGCGAAGTGGAATTATTTTTTTAAGAATTAATAGATTACTTAACGTAGTAAAAGTCATCGGATGGCTAATTCACTTTAAGGCAAATAAATTTGTGGAATAGTTAAATAATTGCTTAATTTGCAGCCTCAAAAAAATGGTTCCGTGGCCGAGTGGCTAGGCAGTGGTCTGCAAAACCTCGTACAGCGGTTCGAATCCGCTCGGAACCTCAACAATAAAAGCCTTTGAAACTTTGTGTTTCAAAGGCTTTTATTAATCAATGACATATTCACAAATCTTATACGACAATTCATTCTAAGTCATATTATTTAATCTTCACTTTGTGATACTTGGTTTATTCTTTGAGCTTCTTTGTGTTATTGACCCACTTTGCAAACAAATATCCTAACCCCCTCTACTACTTTGTAAAAAAAGTTTTACCTTTAAAGTAAAATTTATACTGCTTGAGATAATCGATAAGTTATTTAGTCTAACCCTTAATTATGATAAACACCTCTTTAATAAAACATTTCACTAAAGTTTACTCTTACCGCAATCCTTTATATCTAATCGCAATCCTTTTAATCAATACAGCTCCGGTGGCTGCGCAGAACGAAGAAATGGATATGGAGTTAGCCCAACACTCCATAGATATTGCTTCTCAGCACCCCGATAGCTCTTTGCATATTGCTAAAGATCTCTTACTTAAATCAACTGAAAACAGAGAACAGTTAAACGGTCTCTCTTTTTATGGCTTAGGTGAAGGCTACTATTACATACAGGAGTATGATTCAGCGCTGGATGCTTACAAAAAATCATTGGACTACTTTATCGCCACTAACGACACAGCAATGTTATCGTCCACATATAATAATATTGGATTACTACATTTTTACAAGGCTGACTATGGTCTTGCTCTCGATGCACATCTTGCTTCCCTTAACCTCGCCAAGAAAACCAATAACCTACTGGTTGTCGCCAAGTCACATCAGAACATTGGTCTGATATACAGCATTTGGGGAAGGAGTGAACAGGAGCTAGAACACTTTAAAATTGCCATTGAAATATATGAGCAACTTAACGACACCAACTCAATTGCCAACCTCGAGAATAATCTGGGCATTACCTTCGTACAGCAGAAAGAGTATACCGAAGCTCTCAAACACTATAAAAAAGCTCACCGGCTATTTAAAGAGGTGGGTGACAAGTCAGGCGAAGCATCCGCTTTATCAAATATCGGAAATATATTTATCTATCAGAATAGTATAGAATCGGCTATCAGATGCTTTTACAGTGCAATAAAAATATTTAAAAAGACTAACAACAAACGGGGGCTTGTACACACCTACACAGCATTGGGTGAAGCTTTTGCTAAAAAGGGAGAGAAGAACAAGGCTGTTAAGTACTATCTTGAAAGTGAGGAGCTAAATAAATCACTAGGATTGAAACAGATACAGAAAACCAATCTGGAATTTCTTTACCAATCGTACAAATCACTGGGAGACTACAAAAATGCAAACAGGGTTCTTGAGAAGGTTATGGCTCTAAAGGATTCTATTTTTGACGATGATAAATTCACTACTCTGGCAGAGCTGGAGAAGAGATACAACCTACAAAAGAGCAAAAAAGAGGCTCTCATTTATAAAGCCAAGAACGAGAAGCAAAAAATTGCATATGCAGGTACTATTGTATTCTTTGCACTAATAATTATCCTCCTGATTATTTTAATAAGCAACAACAAACTTAAAGAAAACCAGAGAGTTTTGGCATTGGAGCATAAAGTCCTCAGGTCTCAGATGAACCCCCACTTTATCTTCAATACTCTTTCATCTATTCAGTGCCTTGTATTAGACAACAAAACTTCAGAAGCAAGTAATTACATTGCTGACCTTTCAAAGTTAATACGTAAGGTATTGCAATATTCGAGGGAGGAGAAGATTACATTAAAAGAGGAGAAAGAGCTGCTCCAATCATATTTCAATCTGCAAAACAGAAGGTTCGATAATAAAATAACCTTTAAGATAATCAGCGACTCAAACATCTCAGATAAAAAAACTCTTATACCTCCAATGCTATCACAACCTTTTATAGAGAATGCCCTTGAACATGGCCAGTTATCAGACTTTGACAATGGAGAGATTATACTCTCTTTTCAAAAGAAGCTGAATAAACTGGTTCTTTCAATAGAAGATAATGGTGTTGGAATAAATAGCACTCCATCATCAAACAACGGAGATGAGCACGAAAGCATTGCAATTGAGATAACACGCGAAAGATTAAAACTCATTAACAGTGGCGAGAAAGGTCATTTGGTTGAACTAAAGACTATTGATTTGGCCGATGAGCAGAAGCATGGAACAAGAATTGAATTTTTTATTCCTTACGAGGAAGTGATTTAACAGGCTGAATAACAGTCTGAAATAATAGAATCTCACTTTGTGGCTGACATTTATTCCCCCTCTTCATGGAGAGATGGATAAAGTGGGAAAGGCAGTTTAATCGATGCTGAAAGGATGAATTGAAAAGAAGGTTGAATTGATGAAAGCTAAAATGATATATTGAGAATTTTGATAGAAAAAAAGGATAGAAGAGTATCATATTTTGATAACGAATTAGAAGCCCCATCAGAGCGAAACAATAATAGCTCGGGGTTAAACCCCGGGTATAAAAAGCAAAATGTAATTGTTTTTGGCGCATATTTTTACAAATGCAAAAATTGTGACAAAAACACTCTGTTCCCAAAGGGCAATTCTCAACGCTTTAAAAGAGGTGTTTATATGGCTAAATATCTTTCATAGCACCTCAAAACAACATTTAGCCTGAATTATGCAAGAATCCTGCTAACACACATGTAATTGTCTTGTAATAAAACACATAATCGCATTTTGATTTTTTATTTAGTTAGAGGAAAAATAAAAAAAAACAATCTATGATTTGATAA
>JALVBA010000039.1 GCA_027010905.1 Marinilabiliaceae bacterium | reverse complement strand
GTGTGGCGTTTTTTACTGTATCCCTCAATGAGTTAACTAAATTTGTTGCATTGAGAAAAATTTTATTAATTTTGTAATCCTATTTTAAAAATAGAAATTTAATATTCATTAATTCATACAAATTCTATAAAAATGAGTACAAAACGCGTTTACACTTTCGGCAACGGAGAAGCTGAAGGTAAAGCAGACATGAAAAACCTGTTAGGTGGAAAAGGAGCCAATCTGGCCGAGATGAATCTTATCGGTGTTCCGGTACCTCCGGGATTTACCATCACGGCTGACACCTGTACAGAATACAATACATTGGGGCAGGATAAGGTTATTGAACTTTTAAAAGGTGATGTTGAATCAGCCGTTGCTCATGTTGAAAAGCTTATGGGTGCTAAATTTGGAGGTAGTGAGAATCCTCTGTTAGTATCTGTTCGTTCAGGTGCTCGTGTCTCTATGCCGGGTATGATGGACACTGTTCTTAATCTGGGACTAAATGATGAGGCTGTTAAGGCTATTGCTAAAAAATCAGGAAATGAAACTTTTGCATGGGATTCATATCGTCGTTTTATACAGATGTACGGTGATGTAGTTCTTGGAATGAAACCTGAGTCTAAAGAGGATATTGATCCTTTTGAAGAGATTCTTGAAGAGGTGAAGAAAGCAAAAGGTGTTGAACTTGACAATGAGCTTTCTGTTGATGCTCTTAAAGAGTTGATTACTAAATTTAAAGCTGCTGTTAAAAAACAGACCGGACATGATTTCCCAACAAATCCATGGGATCAACTATGGGGTGCTGTTATGGCAGTATTCGATAGCTGGGAAACTGACCGTGCTGTCTACTACAGAAAAATGAATAAGATACCCGGTGAGTGGGGCACAGCTGTAAACGTACAAGCTATGGTATACGGAAATATGGGTTCTAACTCAGGTACAGGTGTTGCATTTACTCGCGATGCAGGTACCGGTGAAGATATCTTCAACGGTGAGTACTTAATTAATGCTCAGGGTGAAGATGTTGTTGCAGGAGTACGTACTCCGCAAGAGATTACTTTAGAAGGATCTAAACGTTGGGCTAAGCTACAGGGCGTTTCTGAAGAGGAGAGAGCTTCGAAATACCCTTCTCTTGAAGAGGTTATGCCAAATGTTTATGCTGAACTAAATACGATTCAACAAAAACTTGAAGATCACTACAACGACATGCAGGATATCGAATTTACCATTCAGGATGGTAAATTGTGGCTATTGCAAACCCGTAATGGAAAACGTACCGGTGCCGCAATGGTTCGTATGGCTGTAGAGATGCTTTCTCAGGGAAGAATTGATGAGAAAGAAGCTGTGATGAGAGTTGAGCCAAACAAATTGGACGAATTGCTTCACCCTGTTTTCGACAAAGATGCTATGGCTGAAGCTAAAGTACTTACTAAAGGTCTGCCAGCATCTCCTGGTGCTGCTACCGGTCAGTTGGTTTTCTTTGCCGATGAGTGTGAAAAATATGACAACACAATACTTGCCCGTATCGAAACTTCTCCCGAAGATTTAGAGGGAATGAACATTGCCAATGGTATCTTAACTGCCCGTGGAGGTATGACCTCTCACGCTGCTGTTGTTGCACGCGGAATGGGTAAATGTTGTGTCTCTGGTGCAGGTGAATTAAAAATTGACTACAGAGCCCGAACACTTACAATTGGTGATGAAACATTCAACGAGGGAGACTGGGTTTCTCTTAACGGTTCAACAGGTGAACTCTACAAAGATCAGATTGCTACTATCGACCCTAAGTTGAGTGGTGATTTCGGTAAATTGATGGAGCTTGCCGATAAGAACTCAAGAATGTACGTTCGCACAAATGCTGATACTCCTCACGATAGTAAAGTTGCTCGCGACTTTGGTGCTAAAGGAATTGGCCTTTGTCGTACTGAGCACATGTTCTTCGAAGGTGAGAAGATTGTTGCAATGCGCGAAATGATTCTTGCCGAAGATGAAAAAGGAAGAGAAAAAGCATTAGAAAAATTGTTACCTATACAGCAAAGAGATTTCGAAGGAATATTTGAAGCAATGCAGGATCTACCTGTTACTGTTCGTCTACTTGATCCACCACTGCACGAGTTTGTTCCTCACGACGAGAAAGGACAACAGGAGATGGCTGATGTTATGGGTGTATCTATAGATGTTATTCAGGCTAAGGTTGAGAGTCTGAGCGAATCTAACCCAATGCTGGGTCATAGAGGTTGTCGTTTGGGAAATACATACCCTGAGATTACAGTAATGCAAACCCGTGCTATCATCGGTGCTGCAATCGCTCTTAAGAAAAGAGGTGTAAATGCACATCCCGAGATTATGATTCCTCTTACAGGAACATTGGCTGAGATGAAGATGCAAGAAGATATTGTCAGAGATACAATCAAAAAGGTGTTTGCTGAAACAGGAACTGACATTGGCCACATGGTTGGTACAATGATTGAAATTCCTCGTGCAGCTCTTACTGCCGACGAGATTGCGAAATCTGCTGAATTCTTCTCATTCGGAACAAACGATTTAACTCAAATGACATTTGGTTACTCTCGTGACGATACAGGAGTATTCCTGCCTGTTTACCTTGAAAAAGGCATACTTAAGCATGATCCGTTTGAGGTATTAGATCAGGAAGGTGTTGGACAATTGGTTAAAATGGCTGTTGAAAAAGGTCGTCAGACTCGTCCAAATATCAAGTTAGGCATTTGTGGTGAGCATGGTGGTGAGCCAAGCTCTGTTGAGTTCTGTCACAGAGTAGGACTGGACTACGTAAGTTGTTCTCCTTTCCGTGTACCTATCGCTCGCTTAGCTGCTGCACAAGCCGCATTGAGATAAGTAATTATTTTTATATATAAATCCTCCAAGCGTTGCAAACGCTTGGAGGATTTTATTTTTTTATTTAAACTATTTTGGGACGAATTATAGCCATAGATTACGGCCGCAAAAAGTGTGGTATTGCAGTTACTGACCCATTGCAGATTATTGCAAACGGACTGACTACAGTGCCTACACATACCCTGTTCGACTTCATAGTTAACTATATCAAAACCGAAGAGGTTGAAGAGATAGTTATTGGTTATCCTAAACAGACAACAGGAGAAGAATCAGAGTCATTAAAATATATAAAGCCATTTGTCAACAGGCTTAGAAAGAACCTACGCGACATTCCCGTTAAGTGGGTTGATGAGCGTTACACATCCAAAATGGCATTTCAGACAATGATTGATGCCGGTTTAAAAAAGATGGCTCGCAGAGACAAGATGCTTATTGATAAAATAAGTGCAACTATTATTTTACAGACTTATCTGGAACACAGACAAGAAATATTACCATAAAAAAGAAAAACATTTTCAGAATGATATATCCGATTGCAGTATATGGCCACCCCGTATTAAGAAAAATAGCCAAAGAAATAAAACCGGGTCATGAAGGATTAAATGAGATAATTGAGAACATGTGGGAAACCATGTATGAATCTGATGGTATCGGTTTGGCTGCTCCTCAGGTAAATAAATCTATCAGACTAATTGTAATTGATGCTTCCCCACTAGAAGATGATTTCCCCGAGTTAAAAGATTTCAAAAAAGTTTTTATCAACCCTCAAATAATAAACTATAACGAGGAGTATGATATTATTGCTGAAGGATGCCTAAGCCTGCCAACAATTAGCGAAGAGGTGAAAAGACCTACTCAAATTACCATAAATTATATGGATGTTCACTTTAATCCTATAACAGAAACTTATCACGGTTTTGCTGCAAGAGTTTTACAACACGAACATGACCACCTTGAAGGTATACTATTTGTTGACCATATTAGTCCGCTAAAGAAGAGGTTACTTAAGGGCAAACTAACTAAAATTTCTAAGGGAGATGTGGATGTTGAGTATAAAATAACAGTACCCCCAACGTTAAACAGAGGAAAAAGAAGATAATCATGTTCTTTTTTATCAACACTATTTGTGCGATAGTCTAATCTCACTTACGATTTATCAAATGAGATAAATTGCTAATTGTTTGTAAAAAAGGGTATAACCCGAATAATTCATTAAAAGGTTGTAAAAATGGGTGTAAAGTGTTATATTTGAAATAGATAGAAATCAAAACAACACTTTTAATTACACCCAAAAATGAGCAATAAAGATACA
>JALVBA010000038.1 GCA_027010905.1 Marinilabiliaceae bacterium | reverse complement strand
AAGTATTAGTTTTCTTCACAAACTCATTCAGCTATACTCCTGTAACTAAAAACCTTGAAGATGCCCCTGACCCGGGAGAAGGTAAAGCATACGAAAAGTGTATTCTAGCATTTATTCAGGTGGAAGAGGCTGACGAAGAGAAAGACCTGAAAAGCCGTGAGAAGAAACTGGTAAACCATCTAAAATGGGTTGCACGAAAAAACAACACTACCCGTATTGTACTGCACTCTTTTGCTCACATCTCATTCTCTAAGGCTTCGCCCGAGTTCACAAAACATGTTTTTGATGCAGCACAAACCAGACTACAGAACGGGAATTACGAAACAGACCAAACACCTTTTGGATACTTCCTCGACCTAAAACTGGATGCGCCTGGGTACTCTCTAGCAAGGATTTGGGCTGAGTTGTAGAGTACATAAAAGCAAATCAGGACTTCATAAAATTAAACCAACAAAACAGAGATTCAATCTCTATTTCACTCTCGTTTTCTCAACCCACTTACGGGCATTTACAAATGCTTCTATCCACGGTGAAATCTCATCAGTTTCTCTGCCGGCAGGATAGTTTGCCCACTGCCACGGGAATATGGCTCTTTCGAGATGAGGCATCATAGCAAGGTGACGGCCATCGTTAGAACATATTGCAGCCGTATCGTATGCACTTCCGTTAGGATTAGCCGGATACTCCGAATAGGAGTACTTGCCTACAATACTGTAGTTCTCCTCCCCTAAAGGCATCTCAAACTTACCTTCTCCGTGTGCCACCCAAACTCCAAGTCGTGAACCGGCCAATGTTTTGAACATCACAGAATCGTTCTCAGGGATATCAACATTAAGGAAGTTTGAATCAAATTTGTGTGAATCATTGTGCAACAATTTAGGATGTTTGTCATGGTCGGGATAAATCAACTCCAACTCATTCATCAACTGGCAACCATTACAGATCCCCAGACTTAATGTATCCGGACGTTTATAGAAATTATCGAGTGCCTTTTTTGCTTTCTCATTATAGAGGAATGCTCCGGCCCAACCTTTTGCCGAACCTAACACATCAGAATTTGAGAATCCACCAACAAAAACAATGAAGTTAACATCCTCAAGAGTCTCTCTTCCGGCAATCAGGTCAGTCATGTGAACATCCTTTGTGTCGAAACCGGCAAGGTACATTGAGTAAGCCATCTCACGGTCACCGTTAACGCCCTTTTCTCTGATGATGGCAGCCTTCACCCCTGAGGCCTCTTTGCGACTCTTCTTCAGGTTAAACTGACTTAACTGACCTGTAAATGAATCGGAAAAGTTGTAAGATAGTTTCAGCCCTTTGTAGTTTTCAAATCGCTCTTTAGCCTTTTGCTCACCAGACTGTTTGCTGTCTAACAGGTACGAAGTCCTATACCAAACATCTCTTAACTTATCAATATCAAAAGTAAACTCCTGCTCTCCATGTTTTATTTTAAGAGTTCTATTATCTTCTGGCTTCGCGATAAGATGGTATTGGATTCCGGCACTTTTCAAAGTTTCAGATACTGCATCAATATCTTTCACCTGAATTACCAATCCCGGATTCTCACTAAAGAGCAACTTAACCAAATCCTTCTCACTAACACCCGACAGGTCTACATTCAGACCATACGAAGTGTTGGGGAAATTCATCTCAAGAAGTGTTGTGATTAAACCACCTGCCGAGATATCATGACCGGCAAGAATCAACCCTTTTTTAATCAACTCCTGAACAGCTTCAAAGCCGCACTTAAAATAATTTGTATCCGAAACTGTAGGAGCATCATCTCCCAGCCTGTTCACTATCTGGGCAAAACTACTACCCCCCAAACTAAGATTACTTTTCGATAAATCGATATACAACAAACTTGTAGACTCATCCTTCACCAATACAGGCTCCACAACTGTAGTAAAGTCGTCAACCTCACCGGCTGCTGAAATAATTACAGTACCCGGACTGTAAACCACATTGCCGTCTTTATATTTTTGAGTCATCGACATGGAGTCTTTTCCGGTTGGAATATTGATTCCCAGATCGCAGGCAAAATCACTTATAGCTTCAACAGCACGATAAAGCCGTGAATTCTCACCCGGATTCTTTGCAGGCCACATCCAATTGGCGCTTAGCGAAACCCCCTTCAAACCATGAGTCATTGATGCCCACACAAGGTTTGTCAACGATTCGGCTATCGAAATATAGGAGCCGGCCACAGGGTCAATCAGCCCAACACCCGGCGCATGGCCTATTGATGTTGCAACTCCTCTTTTCGAAACATAATCTATGGCCATCACTCCAACATCATTCATTGGCAGCTGCAATTCACCGGCACACTGTTGCTTGGCAACCTTACCCGTTACCGAGCGGTCAACCTTATTTGTAAGCCAGTCTTTACACGCAACGGCCTCAAGTTGAAGAACCTTTTCAAGATACTCATCAATCTTAGCACTATCATATACAACCTGGGCATATTTTAAATCATCTTTTTTATCCTCCAGTACTGTTTTGGGAGGATTTCCAAACAGGTCGGCAAGCTGAATATCTATTGGCGCTAACCCATCTTTATCAACAAATTTGAACTGCATATCACCAGTTGTTTCACCAACTACATACATCGGACTACGCTCCCTCTCAGCAATCTTTCTGAGATTCTCAATATCCTCCTTCTTCATTACAAGTCCCATTCTCTCCTGCGACTCATTTCCAACAATCTCCTTAGCCGATAAGGTGGGGTCACCCACCGGCAATTTATCTATATTTATTGTACCACCTGTTGTCTCAACCAACTCCGAAAGGCAATTCAGATGCCCTCCTGCTCCGTGGTCGTGTATTGACACAATGGGTGTATTATCCTGCTCTACCAATCCTCTGATGGCATTCATTGCCCTCTTTTGCATCTCAGGATTTGAACGCTGAACAGCATTCAGCTCAATTGCATTGTTGAACTCTCCGGTAGCAACTGACGAAACAGCTCCTCCACCCATACCAATACGGTAGTTATCTCCACCCAGAACAACCACTTTATCTCCTTTGTCAGGCTCATCTTTGAGGCTGTCGGCCATCTTTCCAAACCCAACACCACCGGCTAACATTATCACCTTATCAAAAGCAAATTTCCTGTAGTGCTCATTATGCTCAAATGTAAGCACCGAACCACAAATCAGTGGCTGGCCAAATTTATTACCAAAATCGCTCGCTCCATTTGATGCTTTTATCAATATCTGCTCCGGTGTTTGATACAACCATGGACGCTCCTCCATACCACTCTCCCACTCTCTGCCATCCTCCAGTCGTGAATATGATGTCATATAAACAGCAGTACCCGCCAGTGGCAACGATCCCTTACCTCCTGCCATACGGTCACGTATCTCTCCACCAGCACCGGTAGCAGCACCATTAAACGGCTCAACAGTAGTAGGAAAATTATGTGTTTCTGCCTTAAGAGAAAGAACGGTATCTATCTCTTTGAGATTAAAGAAATCGGGTTTATCCTGAGTGGCAGGAGCAAACTGCCACGCTTTAGACCCTTCGAAAAAAGCAACATTATCTTTATAAGCGGAAACAAGATAGTTTGGGTTCTCTCTTGAGGTTCGTTTAATCAGCTGAAAGAGGGAACTCTCCATCTCTTTACCATCGATAATGAATGAACCATTAAATATCTTATGCCGACAATGCTCCGAGTTAACCTGTGCAAAACCATAAACCTCACTGTCCGATAATTTCCTGCCCAACCGCTCACTCACACCATCAAGGTAAGTTACCTCCTCCTCACTCAACGCCAATCCCTCGCTGTTGCTATAGGAAGCAATATCATCAATATAAACTATTGGTTCAGGATTTTTATTGATGGTAAATATATCTTGATTCAACCCATTATAGAGTACCTGAAGCATCGGGTCGTGAGAGGCATTCTCATCATCTACCTTAAAAAACTCCTCGATACGAATAATCCCTGAGACACCCATATTCTGAGTAATTTCAACGGCGTTGGTACTCCATGGTGTAATCATCTCTTTGCGAGGCCCTATAAAAAAACCTTCAATTGTTTTACTATCTGACTTTCTTGCCTCACCAAACAGCCACTCTAACTTTTTTATATCTTCAACAGGCAGGTTACCACTACTGCTTAAAGCAATAACTTGATTTGATCTCTTCTTAAAAAACAGAACCATGGAGTATACGTA
>JALVBA010000037.1 GCA_027010905.1 Marinilabiliaceae bacterium | reverse complement strand
TGTTACCTCTATAAAAAACTGTATCTTTATTGCTCATTTTTGGGTGTAATTAAAAGTGTTGTTTTGATTTCTATCTATTTCAAATATAACACTTTACACCCATTTTTACAACCTTTTAATGAATTATGCGGGTTAAGTTGCGGTTAAAAAGAGTTAAAGAAAAGTTAAAGTGGTGAGCCACAATTTCAAATTAAAGTATCTTTATTGCAAAATTATGCGTGACAGATGAAGCAAAAATCGCTAATCGGAATTATTGTGTTAATGAGTATCTCTATGCTAGGGATTATTCTGGCTCAGTTTATGTGGATAAATAAGGCCATTAAGATACAGGAAGAGAAGCTTCAAAATAGTGCCTATGTAGCACTGAATAACGTATCGAGACGTATTGATAACGAGCTGTCTATTAAATCTATTATCGGACAATTTTACTATGCATCACCACAACGGATAAATAGTTCATCCACTACTATTGAAACGCATGTTCAGATAGTAAGTGCTGATACAGACTCCATAGTAAACTGGACTTCCAATGGTGCAATTACTGTTCCAAATAGTAAGATGACTGTTGAAGGCGACAGGCTTTTAACTATCGAGAAAGATAGTAACTCTTTAAGAAAAATTGAGGTTGCAATATCCCAAATGGAACACTCACTCTATTTTAAACATGATACAGTTATTGAGAAACGTAGTGTTAAAACGGACGGTAACAATAGAACTGTCAGTGTGATTGAGAGGCTATCGTATGAGTACCGTGCCCGAGATATTCCAATATGGCAGAAACTGCGGAATATTAGTCCTAAGGGAGTAGAGCAGTTGATAAAATATGAGCTGAATAATGTTGGAATCAAAACAGCTTTCAGTTATGCAATTGTTGATAACTATAAAAGGATTGTACCTAAATACCACACCCGGAATATCGACCTACATAGTATGGAAAATGGACTACCTGTGGTTGTTAACCTATTTCAAAACGATATTATTACTGGATGGGCTCCTTACAAGCTGGTTGCTCTTTTTCCCGATATAAACACATATCTATACAAATCGCAGGCGGGGATGTTTATCTTTTCGCTACTCTTCACACTTTTCATTCTTATCACCTTCTTTATCACCATTAGGATGATACTATTTCAGAAAAAATCGTCAGAGATAAAAACGGACTTTATCAACAATATGACTCATGAATTTAAAACTCCTATCGCAACTATCAGCCTTGCCACCGATAGTATTAAAAATGAAAAGATAATTCATAACCCTAAGATGGTTCGCTCATTTCTAAAAATAATTAAGGAGGAGAATAGTCGTATGAATAGTCAGGTTGAGAGGGTGCTGCAGATGTCGTTGATTGAGAAGAACGATTTTGTAATTGTTAAATCTACCTTCGATATTCATAAAATAATTTCAAATGCAATAGACAATATTCAACTTCAATTGCAGGAGAGGGGTGGAGTTATAAACATGGAGTTTAATTCTGATTTGTCTGAGATTTCAGGAGATGAAGTTCACCTAACAAATGTAATCATCAATCTGCTCGAGAATGCCCTAAAGTATTCAAGGGAGAAGCCTGAAATAGATATTTCAACGGCAAACCATACTAACGGTATAATAATTACAGTTGAGGATTGTGGCATTGGAATGACCAAAGAGCAGCAGAATAAGATATTTGAGAAATTTTATCGTGCTGAAGGTGGTAATGTACACAATGTAAAAGGTTTTGGTTTGGGACTGAGCTACGTTAAGGTTGTTATTGATGCGCATAATGGGGAGATAAAAGTTGAGAGTAAAGTTGGTATCGGTACAAAGTTTATATTGTTTTTACCTGTAAATAGATAAGATATGGCTAGTGAAAGAATTTTTATGGTAGAGGATGACCGCAACTTCGGTACGGTTTTGAAATCGTACATGGAGATAAATGGTTTTACTGTTACCTGGGTGATGGACGGAAAAGATGCTGTTAAAACATTCAATGCAGGTGAGTATGATATATGTATTCTGGATGTGATGCTTCCACATATTGATGGATTCTCAATTGCACGTGATATAAGGGAGACAGACAAAAGTGTTCCGCTAATATTTTTAACTGCAAAAACACTTAAGGAGGATATCATGGAGGGATTTAAGGTTGGAGCCGATGATTATATTACTAAACCGTTCGATTCAGAAATTCTTATTTTGAAAATTAAAGCTATCCTGAATCGCCATTCTGAATTGGACAAAGAGATGGAGCTACGAGAGTTTAATGTTGGTAACGTTCATTTCGATGCCGATTACCGTAAGTTAACATTCCCTGACAATAGTGTGATTCAGCTATCCCCTAAAGAGTCGGATCTTTTACGAATGCTATGTATCGAAAAGAACAGGATACTGCCTCGCGAAAAAGCACTGAAAACTATTTGGGGAGAGAATAACTATTTTACAACACGTAGCATGGATGTGTATATTACCAAGTTGCGTAAATATTTTAAAACTGTACCGGGAGTTGCCATCATAAATATTCATGGAAGTGGTTACCAGCTTAGGATAAAAGAGCAGTAAAATCTGGAGGCTGAGCGATAGCGAAGTCCTGCATATGCGGGATGTGATTTTAAGATGTCGTGTAGTCGTTAAATTTCAACTACTATTCCAGATTTTTATATCCAGTTAAATTATCGTTTTTCAGGCGATTAACTTATTTTAAACCAAATTCTAGGTATCCAATCTAACTTTTCATAACTTTGTGCAATTTCTTGTAGGAAGCTGCGTTAAAAAAGAGGTAATTTAATAACACATTAAAAAAACGGGAAACAATTATGAGGTTAACAATTATTACTTTTATTCTATTCGCTTTTTTTCAGGGGCTAAGCGCACAGGAGGACAAGTCAACCCCTCTGGATAGCGATAATTTGGAAAGTCAGTTTCAGTATATAATTAAGAAAACAGAATCATTTCAACAGTATCAGGTTGTGAAGAGAACACTGCTTCACCAGTTGAAGAAAAACACACTCGATTCTATTCAATCTCTCAAGACAAAACAGAATGACCTTATCAAGCAGGTAAAAGACCTTAAGTCTGAACTTAGCACTTTTGAGGCAAGTATAAAAGAGACTCAGGAGAAGTTTGATACTGCAACAAATGAGAAGGATAGTCTGAAACTATTCGGAATGCTTATCACCAAATCAACATACTATTTAATTATGTTGATTATTATTTTAGGATTGATTGGAGCATTGGCTGTTGTTTTTGTTCTTTTCCAAAGAAGTAATGCAATTACCACAAAAACCAAGGATATACTTGTGAATGTTCAGGAGGAGTTTGAAAAACATCGTAAATGGGCTTTAGAGAAGGAGAAGAAACTTTCACGCGAACTGCTTAAAGAGCAACAACGAAATAAAGGAATGGTATAACTCTGTGGTTATATTTTTTTAGTAAGTGAGAAACCCCGGAAAATTTAATTTTTCCGGGGTTTTGATTTTGGATAGTGAAGGCCTCACTGCGAGTGAGACCTTCACTAAAATCTACTTCCAAATGTGAATAGCCACGGGTGCAACCCTTGAAATGTCGTGTTACAACTTACAGTTTTGCAAAGAAATCGTTTCCTTTATCGTCAACAATAATAAATGCAGGGAAATTCTCAACTCTGATTTTACGAATTGCCTCCATTCCAAGCTCGGGGAAATCAATCACCTCTACAGACTTAATACTATTCTTTGCCAAAACAGCAGCCGGGCCACCTATCGATCCAACATAAAATCCGCCATGCTTTTTGCAGGCTTCGGTAACAGCCGGTGAGCGGTTACCTTTTGCAACCATAATCATTGAACCTCCGTTACTCTGAAACAGATTAACATAGGGATCCATTCGTCCAGCGGTTGTTGGACCAAAGCTTCCGGAAGCCATTCCCTTAGGAGTTTTGGCAGGTCCGGCATAATATACAGGATGATTCTTCAGATAGTCGGGCATAGGCTTGCCGGCATCGAGCATCTCCTTAATACGTGCATGAGCCATGTCGCGAGCCACAATTAGTGTACCCGACAGATTAAGACGTGTTTTTATAGGATGCTTTGATAACTCTTTTAATACCTCTTCCATTGGTTGATCAAGATCAATGTCCACTGCCGGAATCATGTGCGGCGCTTCCTTTGGAATAAATCGTGCAGGATTTTTCTCCAACTGCTCAACGAATATTCCATCTTCGGTAATTTTT
>JALVBA010000036.1 GCA_027010905.1 Marinilabiliaceae bacterium | reverse complement strand
ATATCAAAATTCTTTTTTACTGGTTTTGCTCTAATGTGTTACTGAATATTCTTATCTCGAAATGCAGCGATTTCTGCTTCTTCGTCAAGAGTCGTATCATTATTTTGAGTGGCTGCAAAATAATCACTGCTAAAATTTCCAGGGTCAATACCTGAACCATTGTCGCTTGAATCTATCGTTCCTGTGCTATTCTCTGATGCTTGCTCTGAACCAGAGTTCTTTATTTGTTCTGCAATTTTTCCACCTACAGTATCGCTGACAGCATTGCTTACACTGTCTTTTGTAGCTCCCCAGGCTCCACTAGCGAGGTTCGCTGTTGTTTGTGCAACCATTTTTGCTGTATCTGAAGAGAACCCCATTGCTTTACCGAGTGGAGTATCACCTGGCGTTTTAGCTTTTGTTTCCTCTGATGAATAGCTTGGCGTATTCATCATGGATGAAACTATATCTTCACCAGAATTGACCATTTGAGAAGCCTCTTTAACCGCATTATATCCTGCTGAAGTTGCCCCTCCTAATTGGGTGGTCACTTCTTTAAGTGCCATAGCAGAAGCACCCAATGCGGCTGCTGCTGTTGCAAGTGCTGCACCTCCAGATACTTGCCCAGAATTTTGGCCAATGCTGGCTCCTGTTATAATTCCTGATATGAAAGATGGTAATTTATCTGTTAGAAGATACATTACTAAACCTATTGTTGCTACAATGGTTATTTCTTCTATTGTTATGCTGGTTAACTGTATTCCGCTTATATATTTAAGAATTATTGCTCTGCCTATACCAACAATTAAAATCATAGTGAAAATCTGTAGGCCAATTCCTATAACAGTTTTGAAATAATTAAGGGCAATTTCATAAGTCCAGCGGGAACCACCAAATCCTAGAAGGAATATGCCAGCATAAGCTAAAAAATAAAATTGTATTAATAGCAATAGCATATTAAATGCTACAAGCGACAACATAATTAAAAGAAATAATGACATCACAATAGCTACAAAACTTTTTATAGACCAAGAACTGTGTTCGACAAGTGAAAAAAAAGTATCAAAGCCAATATCAACTATTCCTGTAGGTTTCAGATCTTTTCCAAATCCAGATATACTCGCTCCAATCTTTTGAAATGAGGATATTAAATCAAGCGATATAGTTGTGCCATTCGTTAATAACCACCAGAAGAAACCAATAAATAGAATAAAACGAATAAATTCCGCAAATAATTCACCAATATCGGCTTTTTTAAATAACATAAACCCAAAAGTAAATACCATACTGATACTGGCAAGTGTCCAAAATAACCATTCACTATAAACACGTATCTTTTTTGGCCATGAAGTCATGTTGCTTTGATAGTCATTTATAATGGTATCGAAAATACCTTGACTTGATGAAGCTAATGCATCATAAGAAATAATCAATGAAATTAAAAAAATTGCTGATAATACAAATAATTTTTTTTTCATCTTTCTATTTTTTCCATGCAGAGCTTGGTGTAAAAGTATCAAGTCCTCTTGATAATTGACGGTCAGTTATAGTTCTTCGAGCTTCTATAGCATTAATGCAGTTTGGTGTCTGAAGTAACTCACCTGGATTATTACTGCATTTTTCTAATGTGGTATTCATTACGTCCTGGTGTTCCAGGAACCAGGCAACCGTATGAACTTCCTCTTTTTTTGGCGTTTCTTCAAAACAGCCGGTTAACGCTACTGATATTAAGAGCAAATAAATAATTTTGTTTTTCATTGTTTTACCATCCTATTTTTTCCATGAAGAGCTTGGTGTAAAAGTATCAAGCCCTGTTGATAATTGGCGGTCATAAGCAACTCTTCTAGCCTCTTCATCATACATATACTGATAACGAGTAGCTTCAGCATTTTGTTGAGTGATTAGTAAGCTTCTAATTTGCAATTGTTGATTAGCCAGGTTGCTTAGTAATTGATTTGTATATCCTAAAGCTTCCAGGCGTCCTGTTGCACCTGTTGCCGCTGTCTGTATGCTTTTTAGATTTGAAGCATCTTTAATGATGTTGTTTTGCTGTATATCTAAACCTCTGAAGACTGCATCATTTGAGTCTTTTTTCAATTTTGCACCCAGATCTTGTAAATCCTGAAGTGCCTTAAATTGTGCAGCAGTACACCCACCACCATTAAAACAAGGCGATGTTTCATAAAAATCAATGTCTTTAAATTGATTCAGATAGTTGTTTAGATTGGTATATTTTGCTTTTAATGCTGTTAATGTATCAGTAACGGTTCTGATATTATTCATTGTTGTTTGAGCCTGATCCCATATATTTGTTAATGGTGCTGTTGAGTTCAGAATCATGTCCTGATATTGGTTTAATTGAGTTGCATATTGATTCAACTGAGTCGTGTACTGCTGTATTTGTTTAGCAGTCTGGGCCACTTCTTCTATTGCAGACATTGTATTTTGGTTAATATTTACAACATCAATTACAGGAATACCCCCGGCATGTGTTAATTCTGAAAGAACTAAACAAAGAAAAATTTTAGCCGCTAAAATTATTTTTTTGCTTTTTAACATTTTAATCTCCCTTTATTAAAATTATCAAACAGGACGTAAAAACTCGTTATTTCAATTCATTTAGTTGTTTTGTTGAGTAAACAATTTACTGTATTTGCTTAGCTATACTGGTAGCATCAATAACAGGTATGCTAGCAGTGGAAATGGAGTAAAAAGAGAGGTTTATTAGTGAGCTAATAATTAAATTTTTCATTGCAGTATCCTTTAGCAAAAAACAGTCCATAGACAAACTCTATCAAAAAATATAGAGTGTGTAAAATCAATGAATAATGCTTTGTATATAGTGTAACATTTATGAACCTGATTGTTTTATTAATACGGTATATTTTGATTGGGTATTTGAACAAGGATGATAGAGAGGACATAATATGAATGAAAAAGAAAGTTTGGAAGTCAGAGCAAATGAAATTTTGAAACAGCTTGAGGAACGCCCGGATCAGGCTGTAGATATTTCAAAAGAAGAAGCTGAATATATGGGTGCATTCGAAGATGACAGCATGAGTATGGAAGATGCCCTGGAATCACACGGTTTTGAAATTAACCTGGAAGATCAAATAAGACCAGAAGGGCAACCAAAACCTAAAGTTAAAGCTAATATTGTTGATGCCGCCGAAACTGCCGCTAAAGGTGATTTCATGGATTTGCCCGATCCTATTTTTGTTTGCCGGGGAATTAAGGATGATTGAGAAAGCATTTGTGAAAAATACAGGTAAATATAAAAAGTCTGTTATTGTTGGATCTTTTGTAAGTCATGTATGGATTCTTACCTTCATGTCTCTTTCTATGTTTTCTGCCCTGAACAAAGAAGAGGATCTTTCTGCTTTAGCCATTAGTGGCTTTTTCTTAATATGGACTTTGGTCGGTTGGATTTTGTGGCACTCCATGAAGGAGATGTATTTTCAAATTATACAACTTTTGTATGATGTTTTAAGTTCTGTAGTGGATTTGTTTTGTACCGGTAAAGATACTAATAGGTAGATTTCATTATTTCTCACCAGGTATCTGGCTTTAATATAGGTTTTTTTGCAGTTTTTATGGTGTGTGGAAGTTGAGAGTATTTTAGATCATTGATGCTTAAATGCTTCCAGGTCCAATTGCAATATTCTTTGAATTTTTTACTGAAGGCTCTTTTTGAGCCTTCCAGTATAGGGAATACAACCCCTTTGTTAATATGTGGAAAATCATCAGATAATGCAGATAAAGCAGGTATTAAGTCGGTATCATTTGAACATAGAATAACTTGCTTACATATACCTTTTGCCACATCACGATACATTTCCAAGGCTATATTAACATCGGTTTGTTTTTCTTCCAGCTTTAAAACTTTAACTCTATCTTCCGTATAGTGGGGAATATCTTGCATCAACTTGGCTGTAATAACTTCTTTAGAATAAGAGCCTTTGATTATATGTATTTGCTCTGGATATAGTTTTAATAATGCGTTGTGATATGTTCTTTGATCTTTTGGGGAATCTGGTGAGGGAGAAACGCTTCCAAGAATATCAGCTGTAAAAAACTTTATTTGAACGTGTGATTTTTTTCCGTAAATTGAAGGACAAATACGTTCTGCAAATAGTTTGTAAATATCGAGCCATTTGTACTGAGAGTGTTTCAAGGCTCCGTAATATAAATTGTATCCGTCTATGTA
>JALVBA010000035.1 GCA_027010905.1 Marinilabiliaceae bacterium | reverse complement strand
ACTATTAATTCGTAACAATAAGTATAAAATAAGTATAAAACAAACAGTTATTTCAACTTTTTTTTGGTTGTTTTTTGGAATTTACATTTATACCTCTAACTTTGCTCCCCAATTATAACAAAATGAATAATTACTTGTTACATATTCTCAGTATTGATATTCTCTTGATTGATTCAGAGAGGTGAGAATGGTATAGGTAAAAAACAATAATATTTAAAGAGCCTTTCTCACCAACACACGGGGAAGGCTCTTTTTATATAATAGATTTTAAATTGATTAATACGATGAAAATAGAACTCAGGAGTGCTAAATCAACACAAGGACGGCTAATGGCAGGGGCTCGAAGTCTTTGGAGAGCAAACGGAATGCAGGAGCAACATTTTGGTAGACCTGTTATTGCCATTGTGAACTCCTTTACGCAGTTTGTTCCGGGGCATGTGCATCTGCATAAGATTGGTCAGGAGGTTAAAAAAGCTGTTGAGTCTCATGGTTTTTTTGCAGCTGAATTCAATACAATTGCTATTGATGACGGTATTGCAATGGGGCATGACGGAATGCTCTACTCTCTACCTTCGAGAGACCTGATTGCTGATAGCGTTGAATATATGGCAAATGCACACAAAGTTGATGCGATGATTTGCATCAGTAACTGTGATAAAATAACTCCCGGAATGTTGATGGCTTCAATGAGGCTTAACATCCCTACAGTTTTTGTTTCAGGCGGACCAATGGAGGCCGGTAAAGGGCTGGGACGTAGTCTCGATCTGGTGGATGCAATGGTTGTGGCGGCTGACGATACGGTCTCGGATGAGGATGTTGAGGTGATTGAGAAGAATGCATGTCCTACTTGCGGCTCCTGCTCAGGCATGTTCACTGCAAACTCAATGAACTGTCTTAACGAAGCTTTAGGTCTTGCGCTTCCGGGTAACGGTACAATTGTAGCAACGCACGTTAATCGCACAAAACTATTTGACAAAGCCGCCGAGCAAATTGTTGAAATCACAAAGAAATATTACTTTGAGGGAGACACCTCTGTTCTACCCCGGTCAGTAGCCACAAAAGCTGCATTTAGAAATGCCATGACTCTTGATGTTGCAATGGGTGGTTCTACAAATACCGTACTTCACCTTTTGGCAATAGCTCATGAGGCAGAGGTTGATTTTACGGTGAAAGACATTGATGAGATATCACGTAAAACTCCGGTTCTATGTAAAGTTGCTCCTAACTCTCACTATCACATCGAGGATGTTAACCGTGCAGGTGGAATTATTGGAATATTGAGCGAGTTAAATTGTGCCGGACTTATTGACCCTTTCGTATCCAGAGTAGATTCTCCTTCGTTGGAGAAGATTCTTAAGAAATATGATATCATGAGCCCTTTCTGCTCCGATGAGGCTAAGGCTCTCTACAAAAGTGCTCCTGCCGGAGTACGTAACCTGAAGATGGGTTCACAAAAATCTGTGTACAAAGAGTTAGACACCGACAGAGAGAACGGATGTGTTAGAAGTACAAAAAGCCCCTACTCAGAAGATGGAGGTCTGGCTGTCCTATTTGGTAATTTGGCCGAAGATGGTTGTATCGTAAAAACCGCCGGTGTGGATGAGTCAATTTTCACCTTCACAGGTAAAGCTCGGGTTTACGAATCACAGGACGATTCGATAAAAGGAATACTCTCAGGTGAAGTGATAGCCGGCGATGTAGTGATTATTCGTTACGAAGGACCCAAAGGCGGACCCGGAATGCAGGAGATGCTCTATCCCACTTCATACCTTAAATCCCGGAAACTCGGAAAGGAGTGTGCTCTGTTAACCGACGGACGTTTTTCAGGTGGTACCTCAGGGTTATCTATTGGTCATGCTTCACCCGAGGCTGCTGCCGGAGGAAATATTGCGATCGTTCAAACAGGTGATGAGATAAAGATTGACATTCCTAACAGGACAATAGAACTTTGCATCTCTGATGATGAGATTGAGGATAGAAGACGTGAGGAGCTGAAAAGAGGAGATGATGCATTTAAACCGGTTAGCCGGGACAGAAAGATATCAAAATCATTAAAAGCTTATGCCAGTCTGGTAAGCTCTGCTGATAAGGGCGCTGTAAGACTTATTTAATGTGCTGCTGGTTTTTGCTAAAACAACGTAACGAATATGTTCAAAAAGAAGGATAAGAAAAAGATAAGCGGCTCAGAAGCTGTTATTCTATCATTGATAAATGAAGGGGTAGATGTTTTATTCGGATACCCGGGTGGGGCAATTATGCCGGTTTACGATGCAATGCATGATTACTACGACAAGCTTAATCATATCTTAACACGTCACGAGCAGGGTGCAATACATGCCGCACAAGGATATGCCCGTGTTACAGGAAAAGTAGGTGTTGGTATTGTAACTTCAGGGCCGGGGGCTACTAATGCAGTAACAGGTATTGCTGATGCTATGCTCGACTCCACTCCATTAGTAGTAATAAGTGGACAGGTTGCCTCATCACTTTTGGGAACAGATGCTTTTCAGGAGATTGATGTGGTTGGTATCACTCAGCCAATTACAAAATGGAATTATCAGATAAAAAGAGCCGAGGATATTCCTGAAGCTTTTGCAAAAGCATTCTATCTCGCCAAATCGGGCAGGCCTGGACCGGTGGTTCTTGACATTACAAAAGATGCACAATTTGGAGAGTTTGAATATGAGTATAAAAAGATAGATTTCATCCGTAGTTACCGTCCTCTGCCAAAGACTGACTACACGCAAATCGATGAAGCAGCCCGCCTTATCAATCTTGCTAAAAAACCGATGGCTCTGATTGGTCAGGGAGTAATACTTGGTAATGCCGAATCAGAGGCTCTTGAGTTTCTTGAGAAATCTGACATCCCCGCTGCCTACACACTGCTCGGATTGTCTGCCATTCCCTCTGACCACAGACTGAATATTGGTATGCTGGGAATGCACGGACACTACGCCCCCAATGTAAAAACCAATGATGCCGACCTTATAATCGCTGTTGGTATGCGTTTTGACGACAGGGTGACGGGTAACCTCGATAAATACGCGAAGAAGGCAAAGATTATCCATCTGGATATCGACCCTGCTGAGGTGAATAAAAATGTATACGCCGATGTCTCCATCTTAGGAAATGTAAAAGTTACACTTCCTCTGATAAGTGAAAAAGTATCATCTATTGACCGCTCCGAATGGTTAAAAGAGTTTCAGGGGCTGACAAATATTGAGACACGAAAAATTATAAAGAAGGAGATTAATCCTTCTCATAAAAAATTATCAATGGGTGAAGTGATACATCGAGTGTCACAAGCTTTTGATGATGATGCCATAATGGTTACCGATGTGGGGCAACACCAGATGATGGCTGCCCGATACTTTAAGTTTAAGCAGACCAGAAGTGTGGTTACATCAGGTGGGTTGGGTACAATGGGATTCGGACTGCCGGCTGCTATTGGTGCTAAGATGGGTAAACCCGACAGGGACGTTGTTCTGTTTGTTGGTGATGGTGGTTTTCAGATGACTATTCAGGAGCTTGGAACAATATTCCAATCAAAGATACCTGTGAAAGTGGTACTGCTAAATAACAGTTTCCTTGGGATGGTTCGCCAGTGGCAAGAGCTGTTTTTTGACAAACGATACGCCTCTACCGAATTAATCAATCCCGATTTCCAGGGTATCTGTAAAGGGTATCACATGCCTTCGGAATTGGTTGAATCAAGAGACAAACTCGACTCGGCAATTAAAAATCTTGTTGAGCATGAAGGGCCATACCTTATCGAAGCAATTGTAGAGAAGGAGGGTAATGTGTTCCCGATGGTTCCGGCTGGAGCATCCGTTTCTGATATACGTTTAGAATAAACCCGAAATCCGAAACTAATAAGCATCTTAACAAACTTGATAAATTATTTTTCATGAAACAGGAATTTACAATATCAATATTTTCGGAAAACCACATAGGACTACTTAGTCAGGTTTCAACCGTTTTTACACGTAGAAATGTAAATATTGAGAGTATAACATCTTCAGAGTCGGCAATACATGGAATACACAAAATAACTATTATTGTTTTTACAACCCGTGAGCAGATAGAAAAGGTGAGAGGGCAGTTGGATAAACTAATTGATGTTATTAAGTCTTATGTTTTTAAAGCCGAAGACGTTATTCATCAGGAGATAGCACTCTACAAAGTTTCTACGGCTGCAATTCTTGAGAGTGATGAAGTTGAAAGAATAATCCGTAAACACAATGCCCGAATTCTGGAGATAACAAAAGAGTATACTGTAGTTGAGAAATCAGGGCATAAAAGTGAGACTCAGGAGCTGTTTGAAAAACTAAACCAATTTGGGGTTACTCAGTTTGTAAGATCGGGAAGAGTTGCTGTTACCAAACTCAAAAAAGAGCTACTTTCCGACTATCTGAAAAAGATTGAAGATGAAAAAACAACAAAAGATTAAAAACAAATAACTATTTTTGCAGAATTATTGCTATAATGATTTAATCAATCTGACAATAAACAGTTCGTTTAACAATACAACAATTCAGCAATACAACAATTTAACTATTAATATAAGTAATTATGGCTAAGATTAATTTTGGCGGAGTAGAAGAAAGCGTAGTAACAAGGGAAGAGTTTCCTGAGTAAAGCACAAGAGACATTAAAAGACGAAACTATTGCAGTTATCGGATATGGTGTTCAGGGGCCGGGACAGGCGTTAAACCTTAAGGATAATGGTTTCAATGTGATTATCGGACAGAGAAAAGAGAGTGCTACATGGGATAAAGCAGTTGCTGACGGATGGGTTCCGGGAGAGACACTTTTCGAAATTGAAGAGGCACTTGATAGAGGTACAATCATTCAGTATCTTCTTTCTGATGCAGGTCAAATTGCCGTTTGGCCTACAGTAAAAAAATACCTGACTCCGGGTAAAGCACTCTATTTCTCACACGGATTTGGTATCACCTACAAGGAGAGAACAAACATTATTCCTCCTGCTGACGTAGATGTAATTCTTGTTGCACCTAAAGGATCAGGCACAAGTCTGCGCAGAATGTTCCTCGAAGGAAGAGGCCTTAACTCAAGTTTCGCTATTTTTCAGGATGCTACCGGAAGAGCTAAAGACCGTGTTGTTGCTCTTGGTATTGGAGTTGGTTCGGGATACCTTTTCGAAACAACATTCAAAAGAGAAGTTTACAGTGACCTTACAGGTGAGCGTGGGACTCTGATGGGTGCTATTCAGGGTATTTTTGCTGCTCAGTACGAAGTTCTTCGTGCTAACGGTCATACTCCTTCTGAAGCTTTCAACGAAACTGTTGAGGAACTTACACAGAGCCTGATGCCTCTTGTTGCTGAAAATGGTATGGACTGGATGTACGCTAACTGTTCAACTACAGCTCAAAGAGGTGCTCTTGATTGGTGGAAGAAATTCCGCGACGCTTCTAAGCCTGTGTTTGAAGACCTATACAGCGAAGTTACAAAAGGAAATGAGGCACAACGTTCAATCGATTCAAACAGTCAGTCGGATTACCGGGTGAAACTGAATGATGAGTTAAAAGAGCTGCACGAATCAGAGATGTGGCAAGCCGGGACGGCAGTAAGAAAATTACGTCCGGAAAATAATTAAAAGACTCTCAGCTGATAGCTGTTAGCCATTAAAACTATTTTCAAGAAGTTCTAATGATTAGCAGCTAATCGCTGAAAGTATTACACAAAATTCCAAAATCATGGGCGATAGAGTTTATATTTTTGACACAACATTACGAGACGGAGAGCAGGTTCCGGGTTGCCAGCTAAATACAATAGAGAAGATTGAAGTTGCAAGACAACTTGAGAAACTTGGTGTTGATGTTATTGAGGCCGGATTCCCAATTTCTAGTCCGGGCGATTTTAACTCAGTAGTTGAAATCTCTAAGGCAGTTTCCAATCCTACGATTTGTGCCTTAAGCAGAGCCGTTAAGAAAGATATTGAGGTTGCAGCTGACGCACTTAAATTTGCAAAGAGAGGACGGATTCACACAGGAATTGGAACATCTCCTTACCACATAAAATCAAAACTCAACTCAACAGAAGACGAAATTATTAAGCGTGCCATTGAGGCCGTTAAGTATGCCCGTCGTTTTGTTGATGATGTTGAATTTTATGCCGAAGATGCCGGCAGGTCAGAAAATGAATATCTCGCTCGTGTGATTGAGGCTGTTATTAAGGCCGGTGCTACTGTTGTTAATATTCCTGACACTACAGGTTATTGCCTTCCTACAGAGTACGGTGAGAAGATTGCCTACCTTGTCAACAATGTTCCCAACATTGATAAGGCGGTTATCTCAACCCATTGCCACAACGACCTCGGAATGGCCACTGCCAACTCATTAACAGGAGTTGCTAACGGAGCCCGACAGGTTGAAGTTACAATTAATGGCTTGGGTGAACGTGCCGGAAACACCTCTCTTGAGGAGGTGGTAATGGCAATAAAAAGTCATCATGACCTTGATTTTGAAACTAAAATTGACTCTAAACAAATAATAAGAACCAGTAAGCTGGTCTCTACACTTATGCGTATGCCGGTTCAGCCTAATAAGGCAATTGTTGGCCGTAACGCATTTGCTCACTCATCCGGTATTCATCAGGACGGAGTGTTGAAAAACCGTGAAAACTACGAAATCATCGACCCTGTTGATGTTGGAGTCAGAGAGTCAAGTATTGTACTTACTGCCCGTAGTGGCCGGGCGGCTATAAAGCACCGGTTACAGATATTGGGATATGAGTATGAAGGAGAAGAGTTGAAAAAATTGTATGATCATTTTCTTATTCTTGCTGATAAAAAGAAAGATATTACTGATGAGGATCTTGAGGTTCTGGTTGGAGCAGAAAAAACAAAGGTTGACCATGCTCCCAAGCTTGAATTCCTTCAGGTTGTTTGTGGAAAATCAACAATCCCAACCGCAACTGTATCTATTAATTTCAATGGTGATATTTTTACAGAAACAGCTTCCGGTAACGGACCTATCGATGCAGCATTTTCTGCTGTGAAAAATCTTGTTAAGCGTAAGGTTCATCTCGAAGAGTTCCTGATCCAGGCTATCACCCGGGGCAGTGACGATCAGGGTAAAGTTCATGTACAGGTTGAACACAAGGGGATATCATATTATGGCTTCGCTGCAAATGTCGACATTGTTTCTGCCTCTGTTGAGGCATTTATCGATGCAATATCAAAAATACAGTAATAATTAACTTCTAAAATTCAGAAAATTGAAAGGTAAAACACTATTTGATAAGATATGGGATAGCCATGTGGTTAAGTCTATTCCCAATGGACCTGATGTACTTTTTGTTGACCGACATTACATACACGAAGTTACAAGCCCTCAGGCTTTCGAAGGACTTAGAGAGAGAGGGATAAGTGTATTCAACCCCAAACGGGTTTTGGCTACTCCCGACCATAATATCCCCACCAAAAACCAGCACCTCCCCATTAAAGAGGAGCTTTCGAGACTTCAGGTTGAGAAACTGGAGAAGAATTGTGCAGAGAACGATATTCAAATTTTCGGACTAAACACACCAAACAGTGGCATTGTTCATGTTGTTGGCCCTGAGTTAGGTCTTACCCAACCCGGAATGACAATTGTTTGCGGCGATAGCCATACATCAACTCACGGAGCTTTTGGCAGTATCGCTTTTGGCATTGGAACAAGTGAGGTTGAGATGGCTCTTGCAACTCAATGTATCTTACAGCCCAAGGCTAAACGGATGCTCATTAAGATTGATGGCGAATTGGGTAGTGTTGTAACGTCAAAAGATATTATCCTCTATATCATCTCCAAAATGACAACAGGCGGTGGCACCGGTTACTTCATCGAATTTGCCGGTTCGGCAATCCGAAGTATGACCATGGAAGCCCGAATGACTGTTTGTAATATGAGTATTGAGATGGGTGCCCGTGGCGGAATGATTGCTCCCGACCAAACAACTTTCGATTATATTAAAGGACGTAAGCATGCTCCTACCGGTGAAAACTGGGAGAGGGCTGTTGATTACTGGAAATCTCTCTGCACCGATGATGATGCTGAGTTTGATAAAGAATTCCATTTTGATGCAAACGATATTGAACCGATGATTACTTACGGTACAAATCCCGGCATGGGAGAGAAGCTGTCAGGCTCAATTCCTGTATTGGACAGTATTGACACAGCATCACAGACCTCCTTCTCAAAGTCGCTCAACTACATGGGATTTAACCCGGGAGATAAACTTGAAGGAAAACAGATTGACTATGTCTTTGTGGGAAGTTGTACCAATGGTCGAATCGAAGACCTTAGGTCATTTGCCAATGCGATTAAGGGACATAAAAAAGCTGATGGTGTAGTTGCATGGATTGTTCCCGGAAGTAAACTCGTGGAGAAGCAGGCCATTGAAGAGGGTATAAAAGATACTCTTGAGGAGGCCGGATTCGAACTTCGTCAACCGGGATGTTCTGCATGTCTGGCAATGAATGAAGATAAGATACCTGCCGGAAAATATTCAGTATCCACTTCAAACAGAAACTTTGAGGGGCGTCAGGGACCAGGAGCACGAACAATGCTTGCCAGCCCGTTAACGGCTGCTGCTGCTGCCATTACCGGAAAGCTGACAGACCCACGTAAAGTTTAGTTTAAGCAGAGAATATTTGAAAAATATAAATCAATAATAAAGAATAGTAACCTGCCTCCTCTCCCTTTGGGGGAGGTTGGGAGGGGGCTTTAAATAAAAAGAATATGTCAATAGATAAATTCACAACACTAACAACCACGATGATTCCTCTGCCCATCGAAAATGTAGATACCGACCAGATTATACCGGCACGTTTTCTGAAAGCAACAACTAAAGAGGGTTTTGGTGATAACCTTTTTGCCGACTGGAGATACGATAAGGCTGGAAATCCAAAAAAGGATTTTGTCCTTAACAATCCCAACTATAGCGGCGATGTGCTTGTTGCCGGAAAGAATTTTGGGAGTGGCTCTAGTCGCGAACATGCTGCATGGGCTGTTGCCGGATATGGATTAAAGGCTGTTGTGTCGAGTTACTTTGCCGACATCTTCAAAAATAACTCATTAAACAATGGCGTATTGCCTGTTCAAGTATCAGATGAGTTTTTGAAGAAGATATTTTCTGCAATAGAAAAAGATGCTAAAACCCAAATTGAGATTAACCTCGAAAATCAAACAGTAACACTCTTGTCAACAGGAGAGAAGGAGTCGTTTGAGATAAACGGGTATAAGAAAAACTGTATGCTTAACGGATTTGATGACATCGACTATCTGTTGAATATAAAAGAAGAGATTACAGAGTTCGAAAAAAAAGTTCCAACATTTTCGGCTCTTTAGTTTAATACGATCTACCATTCATCAGATGACTTAAGTTCTCAGATGAATAATTAAACAGCAAATGGCTGAATAAAAAATGAGCGATATGGAAATAATGGATACCACCCTGCGTGATGGAGAGCAGACAACAGGAGTCTCATTTAACAAATCAGAGAAATTAGCTATTTCTCAGTTTCTGTTGGAGGAGATAAAAGTTGACCGGATTGAAGTTGCATCAGCGAGGGTGTCGGAAGGAGAGTATGAGGCGGTTAAAGCCATAACTCATTGGGCAAAGGGGAATAACCACCTCGATAAAGTTGAGGTGCTTGGTTTTGTTGATGGAGGTATCTCACTAAAATGGATTCAGGACGCCGGAGGAAAAGTGGTAAATCTTCTGACCAAAGGGTCGTTAAAGCACGTTAAACTTCAACTGCGTAAAACACCTGAAGAGCATGTGGAAGATATCAAAAATATTATTGCTTCTGCAACGGAGATGGGGATTGAAGTGAATATCTATCTTGAAGACTGGTCGAACGGAATTATTAACTCCCCCGAATATGTCTTTTTTATGATGGATGAGTTGAAGTCAACTCCCATTAAACGATTTATGCTTCCCGATACTTTGGGGATTTTGAATCCTGCTCAAACAGAAGAGTATTGCTCTATGATGGTAGATAAATACCCAAATCTTCACTTCGATTTCCATGCTCATAATGATTATGATCTTGCAGTTGCTAATGTTTTTGCTGCCATACGCTCAGGCATAAAGGCTGTGCACACTACCGTAAACGGACTGGGAGAGCGTACCGGGAATGCATCGCTAGCGAGTGTGTTAGGACTGCTCAACGACCATCTGAAAATTAAGAATAACCTGAATGAGTCAAAGCTTACAAAGGTAAGCAGGTTGGTAGAGACAATATCAGGAGTGAGGATTCCGGCAAACAAACCGTTGATTGGAGAGTATGTTTTTACGCAGTGTAGCGGAGTGCATGCTGATGGAGATAACAAAGATAACCTTTACTACAACGACCTGCTACCCGAAAGATTTGGACGTATACGAAAGTACGCTCTGGGTAAAACTTCAGGAAAAGCCAACATTCTTAAAAACCTTCAAGAGCTTGGGATAAGATTAAACCCTGACGAGATGAAGAAGATTACAAAACGAGTTATTGAGCTTGGAGATAAAAAGGAGAATGTAACTACCGAAGACCTACCCTATATCATCTCAGATGTACTGAAAAGTACAACCGACAATAAAATTAAAGTGAAAAATTACTACCTCTCTCTTGCTCATGGCTTGCGCCCGGTTGCAACCCTCAGCATACAGATAGGAAAACACTCCTATCAGGAGTCGTCTGTTGGTGATGGCCAGTATGACGCTTTTATGAAAGCTCTCTGGAAAATTTATGAAAAACTTGAGAAACCTCATCCTGTGCTGATCGACTACTCGGTTACAATTCCTCCCGGAGGAAAAACAAATGCTCTCGTTGAGGCTATCATTACATGGGATTTTAATAACAAAGAGTTTAAGACCAGAGGACTGGATGCCGACCAGACAGAGGCGGCTATTAAGGCAACCGTAAAGATGCTTAACATTATTGAAAATGGTAATTAAATCTTTGCTTTTACAGAAACTTAAAAAAACTCTCAACGTTATTGAGAGAAATTACAGAAGACATTAACATTTATATAGTAAAATCATAAAAGAGATGAAATTAAATATCGCATTACTTCCGGGTGACGGAATAGGACCGGAAATTGTAGAGCAGGCAAAGAGAGTTGTTGATGCTGTAAGTGAAAAATTCGGGCATGAGATAAATTATACCGAAGGGCTTGTTGGCGCTGTTGCCATTGATAAAACAGGCAACCCATATCCTGATAAGACTCATGATATTTGCATGAACTCTGATGCTGTTCTTTTTGGAGCAATTGGTGACCCTCGTTTCGATAACGACCCTAATGCTCCGGTAAGGCCTGAGCAGGGTTTACTGGCAATGCGTAAGAAACTTGGCCTATATGCTAATCTACGACCTGTAAATACCTTTAAATCACTTATTCATAAATCACCCCTAAAAACTGAACTGGTTGACGGAGCAGATTTTATGTGTGTGAGGGAGCTTACTGGTGGTATCTACTTCGGAAAACCTCAGGGACGTTCTGAAGATGGCAATACTGCTTATGACAGTAGCGTATACTCCAAAGATGAGATTATACGTATATGTAAGCTGGCTTTTGAGTATGCAATGGTGAGACGTAAAAAATTAACTATTGTTGATAAAGCTAATGTGTTGGCAACATCAAGGCTGTGGCGCGAAACAGCTCAGAAGATGGAGCCTGATTACCCCGAAGTGACAGTAGAGTACATGTTTGTTGACAATGCTGCAATGCAACTTATACAAGGGCCTAAAAACTTTGATGTTATGGTTACTGAGAATATGTTTGGTGATATCCTTACCGACGAGGCTAGTGTTATTACCGGATCACTCGGTCTACTTCCTTCAGCTTCGATTGGCCTTCACACATCGGTATTTGAACCTATTCACGGTTCATACCCTCAGGCTGCCGGAAAAAATATTGCAAACCCTGTAGCTACAATTCTATCCGCTGCTATGATGTTTGAGTATGCATTTAAGTTGATGGACGAAGGCGCAATGATACGTGAGGCTATTGAGAAGTCTATTGACTCAAATATTGTTACTGAAGATATTGCTGAAGGTGTTTCTGCCAAAACAACTTCTGAAGTGGGTGACTGGATTGTTGATTATATCAAAAGCAAATAAGTTTTACCTCTGATTGGTTTACTTATTATACTGAATAGAAACCCGGAAAATATAGTTTTCCGGGTTTTTAATCTCTTTTTTATTAATTTTAGCATATACAATAACAACAATTCGTGATGTCTGCAAATAAACAGAATAAAAGGCTTAAAACAGCTTAATTGTATTAAATCTAAATAAAAAAAGGATAATTTTTCTTTTTTATGCTTTTTTAACCCTCTGTGCTGCAATTTCTATCATGCTGATATTGTGCCTGTTGCAAAATATCAGATTTGATATGTTATCTGTTTTTAGAAAACAAATATCTCTTAATTTGGAAAAAAGTAAATGACAACTTACTTTTGCCATCACAATACTACACACTAATCACTTTATTGGTCATGTTAATCTAAAATCTCAACAACTTTCGTTTTTTTTCCTATACTTTGCATCAGGAAAAATATAATAAATCAAAACCACATTAAAAGTTATTTTAATTTTCTATCAGTACAAATGGAATATTATTTGTCATAGGTAGAGAACTATTTGTTTAACGAAAACTTAATAAATGAGTTTACTAAAACTATCAATTATAGTACTATTAACGGGAACAGTATTTCTCTCGTTTAATACAGGGACTTCTCCATACAAGACAGGCATGGGTGTTGGAGATAAAATCCCAGAACTAAAGACCACCTTAATTTCAGGTGAACCTTTCTTAATAGATAATCTTAAAGGTAAGATGGTATTAATTGATGTATGGGCATCATATTACGCTCCATCGAGGGTGAAGAATTACCAGCTGGAGGAGATTAAAGAACGATTCTCCAATTCCGGTTTTTACAATGGAGATGGAGTTGAAGTTGTTTCAATATCCTTAGACCGTTTTATAACTCCTGTTAAAGAGGCCATTGTGATGGACGACATCCAAAATTTTTATCACATTTGTGACCTGCAAGGTGCAAATGGCATTGCAAAAACATTTCAGGCATCTGGGCCAGTTATAATTCTTATCGATGGAGATGGTAGAATTGTTACCAAATCAACTTCTATGAACAAAATATCTGACGCCCTCTCCTCTCTTGTCAGAAACTAATTACTTTTTTTTCCTAAATTGCTGATTCTACTTATTGTCATGAGTCGTTAGACTTGTTGCCCTGTTTTTTGTGTAATGAAGGTATCTATTATGCAACCTTCATTAGTTATCTAGATTATTAACAAAACACGATGCAGTCGTTCATACACAAGCACTGGACAACCCCCTCCATCCCACAAGACAGACATTGACATCGTACGAAGCGCAGCGAAGTACATTCAATCGTCAAGAGTACGTAATGGGGCAAAACGCAACACTTAATTACACCGGGCTTTAATTAAGCTATTGTTACAAGGCACGGATTGCAAATCCGCGGAGGGCTGAGTGAATTAAAGTCAGCGAAGGATAATGCTATTCTGGATCCTTTGATATGCTAAGAAACCAAGAGCTCTTATCTGGTATTAGTTCAAATATGTAGGCCTAATGGACAAATTGGTTGTTCGAAACTTCTATAGTCCTTAATTGACGTAGCTTTGCAGTAAATCAAAGGTTATGAATAAAAAAAATGTATTTATTGCGGAAGCACAATTACAAGAAAACATG
>JALVBA010000034.1 GCA_027010905.1 Marinilabiliaceae bacterium | reverse complement strand
TCTTCAAAAGCTCCCTCAAAAGCTCCCTCAAAAGCTCCCTCAAAAGCTCCCTCAAAAGCTCCCTCAATTCCTTCCGTATTTTCAATGTTTCTAATTGGTATTATTGTTCTGAAAACATCTGCTTCTAATAGTTGTGGCTCTGCTCCGGAATATAATTTTGAGTATTTAAAAAGATTTCTTACTCCTGAACCTAATTCATCTGCTCGGCCAATCTCTTTAAAAAAACGTGCAATAATTGGATTTTTGGGGAAGGGTGAAAAGTTATGAGGATTGATAATTCCATATCCATGAGGTCGATTCCCATTTTCTGTAAGAACTCTCTCTTTTTCAACAATTAACTTTGCAGGGAAGCCATTTGTAAACTCACGATGTATAAGCAAATTGCTGATTACTTCTCTGAATATTGCATCCCGCAGACTGAGACGGATACCATTTTCAATAAAAAACGGATCAGGCAGATGTTTTGTTACAAATGCGCTTAAACGATCATAACTTTCAATTAAATTAGTACGGATATCATCTCTGTCATCATATCGGTCTCTGTTTTTAACTCTTAATATGGCATCAGTTCTATGATGTGGTAAAACACTTTGTATTACTTCATCTTTTCCTAATAACATTATGGCTGCGAGCGTAAAGCCCTCCTCCTTGGTGCGGTAATCTTTTTGGAATAGTCTTGCACTTTTTAAAAGCTCAAAATCATTTATGTTTACCCATGGATGTGAAGGTTGTCGTGATGATATCATTTCCCGAACTTTTGTAATAAGGTCTTTTTTTAAATCGGAAATGTTAACGTATGGATAGATTCTGTTTTCGGAATATGAAGACTGTTTTCGGATATACAGTTCGGATACAGAGCTGGATTGTAATGTTATATCAAAATCCCCATCTTCATTTCTGTCAAATATTCTTCCGTTAACACGATGAACCTGTGAGCTTTCAGGAATGGACAGGTACAGTACTGTTTTCCCGGATATCTCGAACTCTTCAGGCAATAGGTATAAAGGAGGATTTATTTTCTGTGGATTATTCAATGATGTCACTAAATCCTTTTTTATTTGGTTGAGTGCATCTCTGTTAATTCCTGTTGTTTTACCGTTATCATTTACACCAAGAACAATATGACCACCATTACGATTCAAAAAAGCGCCTATGGTTTTGTAAACATCTCTATTTACAGCCGTTTTACACTCTTTAAACTCAACCGTAAGACTTTCACCATTACTTATTAATTGTTTCAGGTCTTTGTCAATCATATTCTATTGTTAAAATCCATTCATCATCCTTATATCAATATACGACTTATCCTCTAAAAATTCAACTAACCTTGCGGCAATTTTTTTCACCCCACCCTTAATGTCTGATTCGATGTTAACCGGAATAACAGGGTCGTGGAGAGAAAGGCGCATCAACAGCCACCCCTGCTCTTTTTCACCAGTACAGGAGATTCGTACCCCCTCGAAATTAGGCTTAACAATTCTCCAATCATCTGTTTGGGTGGCATATTCTTCAAGCTCACTAATCACCTTTTCTCCCAACGGTTTAAAATCATCTTCCTTTATCTTCAATCGATACTCTCTGCTCTCAGTAGGTTTTGGTAGCTCCTCAATCAAACTCTCAAGTGTACGGTGCTGTTTTCTTAGCTGAGCCATCTTTATCACAATCTTGGTTGCAAGATAGGCTCCGTCGTCGAGGAAGTAATTCTCTTTTATTGCTGCATGACCCGACGTTTCAATGGCGAGATGGCACTCCTCTCCACTACTATTAAGACGTATAGCCTCGTTTATCACATTCTTGTATCCTCGCTTAAAACGGTGGTGTTTACCACCAAGCTCCTCATTTATGAATTGTGTGAGGCCGTCGGATGTTATGGAGTCGGTAACAATAGTCGTTCCCGGGTTTTCATCCAGAATAATTGCAGCACTTAGAGCAACTAGTTCATTTCGACCAATGGCATTCCCTTTTCTGTCAACCACTGCAGCACGGTCTACATCGGTGTCGAAGATGATGCCGAGGTCAGCCTTCATCTCTTTTACCGCTGAGCAGATGGAAGTCATTGCCTCATTATTCTCCGGATTTGGTACGTGGTTGGGGAATGTTCCATCAGGGTCGAGGAACTGACTACCTCTGATGTCAGCCCCCAGCTTGGCAAGTACTTTTGAAGCATAGAAACCGCCTGCACCGTTACCTGCATCCACCACAATGCGAAAACCATTCAATGGATGGTCAAACTCTTTGGCACTAACTGCCCTCTTAATTTTGTTAGCTAAGATGTCAGAATAGAGTGAGATGAAATCAACCTCTTTTACAGTTCCTTTTGATTGTACCTCCGGTATTGTATGCATTTCAGCCATCTCTAACAACTTTGAAATGTCACTCTTCTCCAGCCCACCATCTTTAGTGAAGAATTTCATGCCGTTGCGATTGTAAGGGAGGTGAGAGGCGGTAAGCATTATTGCTCCATCGGCATTGAACGGTGGTGTTATGGTTGTCATGAACATGGCAGGAGTGGAGGCCATGCCGCAATCAATAGCACTGGCTTCTTTGTCTGTAATGGCATCAAGAAGAGCTTTCCTTAACTCAGAACCCGATAGTCGCGAATCTGTTCCTATAGCTATGGTGATATCCTTTTTATTAAGTCTCTGTTTTAACCAATCAGCAAATACCTGTCCCAGTGTCGATACCGTTTCGGGGAAGAGATTCACATATTCACCCTCTACGCCATCAATGGCAACACCCCTGATATCTGATCCGTTTTGTAGTTTTTTCCAGTTGTAGGTCATAATTAGTGCTTGAGTTGATAATGATTTGTAAAGTTAATTATAATGATTGATATTTTTACATTTGTTAAACTCCTAATATAAAGATGTATTTGTTGGCACAAATTGTCCAATCTTTCTTTTTGGCAGATAGCGTGGCTATGTTTTTTTTCTCTAACAGGAACTCCATTTCAATATGTTATATAACTACTTAATTCTCTATTAAATCTATTCCCAATAATGATTATAATCTTTAATTTTGCAGTAGAAGAGATTGTTGAAACGATTAAGGAGAACCTGCTCTATATTGGAGTTGAGTTTAATTGATAGAATAATTAGTAGTTTACAAATGAAAATAATTTGATAATGGCCAAAGTAAAATCGTTAAGTGACCTCAATAAGATGAGGGAAGAGCTGCAGTCGAAGATGAATCTGCGCGAGAAGGGCGAACATCCCGACAGCATAGTTCAGATTAAAGTTTCGATGGCTACCTGTGGGATAGCTTCCGGAGCTAAGGAGATTATGGATTATATGATAAATGAATTGGATAATCGTGCTATTGATGCTGTTATTACCCAAACAGGATGCATGGGCTACTGTTATGCTGAGCCAACCATTGAGGTTACTCTACCGGATAATAAGCCTATAGTGTTTGGTTATGTCGATACGAAAAAAGCTCAGGAGATTATTGAGGTGTATATCCAAACCGGAAAGCTTGTTGATGGTATTATTCCGGTTAATTACGAAACTGTAAACAACGAATAGTTTTTTATTATGGTAAAGTATAAAAAGCAGATTCGTATTGCCTTGCGCAATTGCGGATTTATTAATCCTGAAAATGTAGATGAGTATATTGTCCGCGAAGGTTATGCCGCTCTCGGTAATGCACTCACCAATATGACCCCCGAAGAGGTGATTGATGTGATAAAGAATTCAGGTCTGCGTGGCCGCGGTGGTGGAGGTTTCCCTACCGGACTGAAATGGGAGCTTACCCGTAAGGTTGATGCTGATCAAAAATATGTGGTCTGTAATGCTGATGAGGGAGACCCCGGTGCATTTATGGATCGCTCAATTCTCGAGGGTGATCCACACACTGTTCTTGAGGCTATGGCAATTAACGGCTACTGTACAGGGGCGAGTAAAGGATTGATCTACATTCGGGCTGAGTATCCTTTAGCTATCAAAAGATTGAAAATTGCAATTGATCAGGCTAGGGAGTATGGCTTATTAGGTGAGGATATTTTCGGAACAAATTTTAGTTTTGATGTTGAACTGCGCTACGGTGCAGGCGCTTTTGTTTGTGGCGAGGAGACTGCTCTAATTCACTCTATGGAGGGATTGAGAGGTGAGCCTACTGTTAAGCCGCCATTCCCCTCGGAGAGTGGGTACAAAGGAATGCCTACCAATGTGAATAATGTTGAAACCTACGCCAATATTCCCGTTATTCTGCTTAAAGGGGCTGATTGGTTTAGTAGTATCGGAACAGAGAAGAGTAAAGGAACAAAGGTATTTGCACTTGCCGGTAAAGTGAATAATGTCGGGCTGATTGAAGTCCCTATGGGAACAACTCTGCGTGAGGTTATTTTTGATATTGGAGGTGGAATTAAAGATGGTAAAAAGTTTAAGGCGGTTCAAACAGGAGGTCCATCAGGTGGATGCCTAACTGAGAACCACCTCGATATTTCTATCGATTACGACAACCTGATTGCTTCGGGCTCAATGATGGGGTCGGGGGGAATGATAGTTATGGATGAAGATGATTGCATGGTTTCAATGGCTAAGTTCTATCTCGACTTTACAGTTGAGGAGTCGTGTGGTAAATGTTCTCCATGCCGTATCGGTAACAAGAGACTTTACGAGATGCTCGATACCATCACTCAGGGTAAAGGTACTTTGGAGGATCTTTCAAAACTGCGTAATCTGGCAAATGTGGTTAAAGACACCTCTTTGTGTGGTTTAGGACAGACTTCACCCAATCCGGTATTATCAACAATGGATAATTTTCTTGATGAGTATATGGCTCACGTTAAGGATGGCAAGTGTCCGTCGGGTCAGTGTAAAGCACTGATGTCATACATTATTAATGCAGATGCCTGCGTTGGTTGTACCTTGTGTGCCCGTGTATGCCCCGTTGATGCAATCTCCGGTGAGAAGAAGATGGCACACCTTATCGACGATGATGCTTGTATCAAGTGTGGTGCATGTATGGATAAGTGTAAGTTTGGTGCAATATTTATTCAATAATTGATGATAGGATATTGGTAATATATTTATCAACTCCTCAAATACTCAGTTCCTCAATTAATGATTGAATTGAAAAGAAAGTAAATTTTGATTGATTAAACAGAATGAAAAATATGATTATATGGATTTAGTGAAATTAACAATAGATAATACTCCGGTAGTTGTAGAGCAGGGAACTACTGTTCTGGAAGCTGCCCGTTCGGTAGGTGTGGATATTCCTACCCTATGTTACATGAAACTAGATGATTTGGAGTTTGAAAATAAGCCGGGTGGCTGTCGTGTTTGTGTTGTTGAGGTTGAGGGGAGACGTAATCTGGCTCCTTCGTGTAAAACAGCGTGCGACGAAGGGATGGTTGTAAATACACATTCAGTGCGTGCCATCAATGCCCGCCGAACAGTTATGGAGCTTATTCTTTCCGATCACCCGTTTGAGTGTCTGGTATGTGCTAAATCGGGTAAGTGCGACCTGCAGTCGCTGGCTCAGGATTTGGGTATTCGCGAGATTCACTATCAAGGTGAGAAGTCGCACTACAAAGGTGATGAATCACCGGCCATCATTCGAGAGATGGATAAGTGTATTATGTGTCGCAGGTGTGAGACTGCCTGTAATGATGTACAGACTGTTGGTACTCTTTCTGCAATATACCGTGGGTTTGAGTCGGTTGTTGCTCCTGCGTTCGAGATGGATCTTGATCATACCAACTGTACATTCTGCGGCCAGTGTGTTGCTGTCTGTCCTACCGGGGCACTGATTGAACGCGACTACACATGGCAGGTTATGGATGCGATTGTTAACCCCAAAAAGAGAGTAATTGTACAGACAGCTCCTGCTGTTCGTGCCGCTCTGGGTGAGGAATTTGGTCTTGAACCGGGTACTCTTGTTACAGGTAAGATGGTTACTGCGCTCCGGAAGATTGGTTTTGATCATGTGTTCGACACAGATTTTGCTGCCGACCTTACTATTATGGAGGAGGGTACAGAGTTGCTTGGCAGGTTAAATAAGTTTCTAGAAGGAGACAAAGATGTGAAACTGCCTATGCTTACTTCATGCTGTCCGGCCTGGGTAAACTTTTTTGAACATCACTTCCCCGAGATGAAGGATATTCCATCTACTGCTAAATCGCCTCAGCAGATGTTTGGAGCAATAGCTAAAACCTATTTTGCAAATCAGCTTAAGGTGAAGCGTGAAGACCTTGTTGTTGTCTCAGTAATGCCGTGCCTTGCTAAAAAGTATGAAGCATCACGTGAGGAGTTCTCCGCGAATGGCGATGCCGATGTGAATATCTCTATCACCACACGTGAGCTTGCTCAGATGATTAAAAATGCAAACCTGAAATTCACCGATCTTCCTAACGATGATTTTGACAGACCTATGGGTGAGTCGTCAGGTGCAGGTGTGATTTTTGGAACAACAGGTGGAGTTATCGAAGCAGCAGTTCGTACTGCCTACGAACTGCACACAGACAAAGAGCTTGCCCGTGTCGATTTTAAGGAGTTGAGAGGCTTTGAGGGCATTCGCAGCGCAACAATAGATTTTGATGGATTACCAATAAATATTGGAATAGCTCACGGACTGGGTAATGCACGTACACTACTTAACGACATAAAAGAGGGTAAGTCGGAGTTTCATGCTATTGAGATAATGGCTTGCCCCGGAGGATGTATCGGTGGTGGAGGCCAGCCTTATCATCATGGTGATGTAACTGTACTGAAGAGACGTCAGAAGGCCATTTATCAGGAGGATGCAGGTAAGTCTATTCGTAAATCACATGAGAATCCGTACATTCAAAAACTCTATACTGAATTTCTGGGTGAGCCTTGTGGTGAAAAGTCGCATGAACTGTTGCATACTCACTACTTTGACAAGAAGAAGAAAATTGAGATCTAAAAATGTCCCACTCCGCCCCTTCCCTGAGGGGAGGGAGGAGGTTAAACTATAAAAGATAAATAGCACCGTAGGAGCGTAATAATTTAACCCGGGGCAACACCCCGGGGAAGAGAGAAATAAAAGAAAAATCGTTTTGGCATGAGTTTTTGCTTCGAAGCAAAGCAAAAATCATGACAAAACATCTAAAGGATTACAATATGGCAGATATTAAATTACCTGAAAATAAAATTCAAGAGCTTAAGGATGTGTGTGCAAGTTTTAACCACGATAGTGGCGACCTTATTCATGTTCTTCACGCTGCTCAAAATATATTCGGTTACCTGCCTGCTGAGGTGCAGGAATTGGTCGCTAATGAGTTAAATGTATCAGTTGCACATGTGTATGGCGTGGTTACATTCTATTCATTCTTCTCGATGATACCCAAAGGGAAACATCCAATATCAGTATGCATGGGGACAGCCTGCTACGTGCGTGGTGCGGAAAAGGTTCTTGATGAGTTTAAGCGCTTGCTTAGTGTGAAGGTGGGGGAGACTACCCCTGATGGCAGTTTCTCTGTTAGTTGTTTGCGTTGTGTGGGCGCATGCGGTTTGGCACCTGTAGTAACTGTAGGCGAGAAAGTTTATGGTCGTGTATCACCTGAAGATGTGAAGGGTATTATTGCTGAGTATAAGTAGATTTTTAGTCCCGGTGAGGGGCGTTAAGAAATTTTGCAGGGTATCGCCATGGTGGGATACGGCTCCAAAGCACCACATAGCCCCGGCGAGGGCGCAAGATTTTAACGCAGTGCATAGCCCTGATGAGACACAATTCCAAAGTACCCCTTAGCCCCGTAGTATAAACATTTGACCCCGTTGGAGTCAGGCGGTTAGATTGTGGTTTTTCATGTTTTGGGCTATACTTGTCATATACATATTTGACCCCGTTGGGGTCAGCTTACTCCGGATTGTCCAAAACCTTAACAAGTCTATTTCTGCTTCTCTATTAACTCCAGAAGAGTATTCATCTTAAGTTCTCTTGCCAGATACTCAATCTTAGCTTTTTGATAGAATGGTTTTCTGTTTTTAAGCTCCATACTAATAAAATCGGGAATAAAGTCAGGATCTATTCTTTGCAGCATTGGGATGGTATTTGTTTTCTTGCCAATCTTCATCATTATGCATCCCAGTCCGGCTCTCAGAAAGAAAGTGATACCGGACTTGTTCATCACCTCCATATTGTCGGCTCTGCATGGCATCATCTCGCTTGTGGCAACAATGGTGTCTTTCATATTTAACACTTGACTTAGAGCAGCTTGCTCAAGTTGAATAAAGAGCTCCTTGTTCTGAAGAAGTTCTGAAAAACTCATGCTTGACTCCTTCATCATTATCTCACGAGTATCAACAAAGTTATAATCTAACTCTTCAGCCAGCCTCTTTCCCCACTTGCTTTTTCCGGCAGCAATGTAACCGATAAAGTATATTAACATAGTATGGAAGTTGAGATTTTAATTAAGTGTTCATAAAGTACAAAAGAAACAGGGTAACTTCTTTTTTAAGTAGAGAAGTTACCCTGTTAATTATATTTTAGGCCTTACCCTTAAAGGGAGATTCTTTTCTATCTCTTTTCTGCCAGAGCAGCATCAATAGCTTTACAAGCCTTGAATCCGTCGGCAATGGCACTAATGGCATCTGCTGTTCGATTAACAGCGTCACCACCGGCATAAACTTTTGGATCGGTAGTTTGTTGATTTTCATCTACAACAATACGTCCCCTTTCAACTTTAATTTTTGCTTCAAAGTCACCTTCAAGGAAGCTGTAGTCACCCTGCTGACCAATAGCACCCATGATAGAGTCAAGCTCTAGCACTTTATTGCTACCCTCGATAGCAACAGGTTTTGGTCTTCCTCCTTTATCATCAGCAACCATCTCAGCCATCAGATACTCAATAGCTTTCACTTTACCTTTTTCATCGGTGAGTATCTTAACAGGTATTGTTTGAGGAACAATATTTATTCCTTCCTGCTCAGCACCTTCAATCTCTTCCCAGTCAGCCGGCATGTCTTGAACGCGACGACGATAAAGAATTGTAACCTCAGCTCCCAGTCGGGCACTAACACGAGCTGCATCAATGGCAACATTTCCACCACCAATTACTGCTACTTTTTTGCCAACGTCAATCTTCTCACCGGCATTTACCTCGTGCAGGAAGTTAACAGCCTGCATCGAGCCTTTGGCATCTTCACCATCTATACCGAGAGTCCATGCTTCGGGGAATCCAACACCCATAAATACAGCATCCGACTCTGTATAAATTTTCTCGAAGGAGATATCTTTACCAACTTTGGTATTATATTTTATCTTAACTCCAATCTTCTCTATATACTCAATCTGTTTATCCAAACTGTCGAGAGGGAAGCGGTACTTCGGAATTCCGTACATAGTCATTCCACCTGCTTTAGCATTTGCTTCGTAGATGGTTACATCGTATCCACGCAGTGCGAGGTAGTATCCGGCAGTCAGTCCTGCTGGACCTGCTCCCACAATTCCCACCTTATATCCATTAGGCTCTTTTATTTCAGGATTTACAATCTCTTTGGTAATCTCGGCTGTCTGAGCTGTCTCAGTAGCATAACGTTTCAGCCAGCGAATAGCCACTGCTTCACCTCTTACAGCAATGGCACAAACATCCTCGCAACGGCGAGTACAAACCTTACCACACATCTCAGGTAGTGGATTGTTATCGTAGATGATTCTTACGGCATCATCGTTTTTACCTGCAGCAATGGCATTGATGTACTCGGGAATATGCATGTGCTCAGGGCACACCTCAGTACAAAGGCCACAACTTATACAGCGTGATGCCTCCTCAAGAGCCATCTCTTCGTTGTAACCTAAAACAACTTCGGCAAACGACTTAACACGCTCCATACCTTCTAACTCCGGCATTGGCACACGATTAAAGGTGTTCAGAGATACTCCGTCAGAAGTGGTGAAAGAGAGTATCTCTTTTCCTTCTGGATTATCAACACCCGGTGTAAACAGAAACGAATCAGCATCATCGCTAACGTACATGTAATCCTTTGTGAGGCTTAGGCTACCTGTAGGACATACCTCCACACACAATGCACACCAACAACACCTTCCGTTGTCAACTCTGGGGCGTAAACCGCTGTCGCCACCTGAACCCTCAATACCCTCAACATGAATCATGTCGATAGCTTTGTTCTGGCAGATGATGGAGCAGTTACCGCAACCGATACACTCTTCCAATTCATTATAATGAAGACCACGATACCTCTCAGCAGCTTCGGTTGACTCCTTTGGATAGGAAATGGTATGCGGTTTCTTACCAAACTGCTTTAGTGCAGTTAGTGGTTTCAGTGTGCCTTTTAAATCAAAAAAACTCATAATTATAAGCCCCTTCTAACTCCCCCTAAGGGGAGGATTGGTTAATATTTTCTTGTTATAGCCTTACCCTTTCTTCCCCCCACTTAGGGGGGATTGAGGGGGGCTATATTTTCTATCTTTCTATCTCCGGCGGACAAGTCCCCAGACTATTCATTATTGCTGATACATCGGCAATATTTTCACCTACAAGAACATCTTCGAGCAGGGTTATACCATGCACGTATGCAGCACCTCTCAGGTGTATCCGGCGAGGCATTGTACCGCCATCACTAACAGCATACAGTCCAACTTCACCACGTACAGATTCAACTCGCACGTAGGCGTCACCTTTTGGGAGTTTCCATTTCTGTGGATTAGGTATCTTATTGTAGACTGCACCACCCGGCATCATATCAATTACCTGTCGAATAATCCGGATTGATTGACGTGCTTCCTGACGACGTACTAAAGCACGAGCCCAAATGTCAGCACCTTCGGATGTTGGAACTTCAAAGTCGAGTTTGCTGTAAACCTCGTAAGGTTCATCAATACGAATATCACTTTTAATTCCGCATCCACGAAGAACAGCTCCCACAACTCCATGTTCAACAGCAGTATCTTTGTCAACAATACCTACTCCTTGCGTACGTTTCTTAAAGATGGCATTGTCAAACATCAAATCATCGTAATCACCAAGACGCTTTTCAAGGTAGTCCATTGTTTTAATTACCTTCTGCTCAAAACCTTTAGGCAGATCGCGGCGAACGCCACCCGGCCAGATATACATGTGATAAACACGACCGCCTGTCAACTCTTCAAAAAGGTCGAGTATGTAGTTCCGGTCACCTACGCTCCACTGTCCCATGGTGTAGAGGCCAAGGCTGCCGTTTTGTCCGCCATACCAAAGCATGAACGAAGCAAGGCGTGCCAGCTCAAGCACCATCACCCTGATGTACTTTGCTCTTTCGGGCACTTCACGTCCCTCAATAGTCTCAACAGCTCTGGCATAGAGCTCCTCCATCGGGTCTGTTTCAGGAACACAGAAACGGCACATCATAGTGAAACTCTGTAGCCAGTTACGTTTCTCCTGCAGCTTTTCAAATGCCCTGTGAAGGTATCCCACTTCGGTAGTAGCCTTAACAATTGTATCACCTTCTACTTTCAGGCGTATCATCATATTACCGGTAATACCGGGATGCTGAGGACCAAAATATAGTGTTGTTGCTTTTTCTCGCATTATCTTGAATATTTTTTAGCAAAATCAGGTATCTCTTCTCTCGAACGTTTAATTATCTCTTCTCTAACATCAACAGCATCCTCTCTGCCATCGCGACTCCAGAATGTATTCTGAGCATACTCTTCAGTTTTAAAGTCACGTCGCATTGGAGGCATACCTTCCCAATCTTCCAACAAAAACTCTTTGTCAGCAACTAAACCATCTACTTCAACTCCATACATCTCACGCAGTTCACGCTCATAAGTATTTGCCTGTCGCCATATCATGTCGATATTTGGTAACAGAGGTTTCTCTCTGCTGATTCTTGTCCTGACAAAAACCTTTAGCTTTTCTGTTGGTGACCAAACGATATAGACAATTTCAAACTCCCCATCTTCAATCCAGTCAACACACGAAATGTGTGAAAGGTGTATGTACCCCATATTGACCTTTAGGAAAGTGAGGATTTGAGGAATAACATTGGTATCGACATGAAAGTCCAGACGGTTACTGTCATGGTCTTTTACAGATACATTTTCAAATGACCCCCCTATTTTTTCTATAAGTTTGGCTTTTATCTCTTTCATAATCTTAGTTTGTCAAACATCATTTCATTTTGTGTTTTGTCATGATTTTTCATGCCAAAAATCTCGCAAAACCGTTTTCTTATTTCATTGCCCTCCCCGGGTTAAAACCCGGGGTTAATAATATTCACTTGGTATCAAGGGCGTTGCCCTTGGTTATAATCTTGCGCCCCAATGGGGCTTTAATTCCTAATTGACGCCTCTTTCTAACAGTTTTCTGTTCCTCTCCCCCAAATGGGGGAGCCAGAGGGGGCTTTTCTTTTTCTTACCAATTATACTCCGGCATTTCATACTTGTTACCTATAATTTTTCTGAGATTATCTCTATAATATTTATGATTCTCTTTATACTCTTTTGCACCGTTGGCTTTTCCCTCAGCGATAAGCTCCTGTAGCTTGCCAAAGCCTGCCAGAACAGATTCGGGTCGGGGCATACATCCATTGATGTAGACATCAACCGGAAGGTATTTGTCCAATAGTTTTATTGTATTGTATGAATCGTAATACATACCTCCGTTTATGGTACACGAACCAAAACCGATAACGTACTTAGGATCTTGCATCTGTTCATAAACACGGATAACCCTCTTTAGGGTTTTTGTAGTAAGATATCCTGTTATCAGAAGTACATCAGCCTGACGTGGTGTTGCAGCTCCTCTAACTCCCAATCTCTCGGCATCGTAACGCGAAGTCATTGTTGGAGGAATCTCAATTGCTCCACAACCTGTTCCGTAGGCAAGTACCCAGATAGAGTGCTTACGTGCCCAGTTCTGAACGAAGTCTGATATCTTTTGTGAATTCTTATCGTTTATCATTTTGTTTGTTTGTCAAGTTATCAAGTTGAAAGTATGTCATGTTTTGTTGATATTTCAACTAAAATACTAATGCGTGAATTAATGCTAAAAATCCAAAGATCGTAGGCCATCCCCAGAAATAACGAATAGACTGCTCAGTTCTGTATCTTGGACTAATCATTCCGTATAACATTGGAATGAGATATATTGCAAAAGTTTTCAATAAAAGTAATACCAGATTATCTGCTCCGCCAAGAAAAAGGTTTACATAGAGTGTAAGTTTAGCAAAGGCAAATATCGAATTTGACGACATAAGTGTAAATAGATATTTACCTCCATTTTCTGAAACAGGGCCTGATGCGAGCTCGGTAGGTGCGCCAACAATATCAAATGGTGAATATCGAAACATGCCAAACATAGCCAATACGGCTGCGATAAAAGCAAACGGAGATGAGAACATCATCCACGTGCCGGTCTCCTGCTGAATATCCATCAGGTCTACTAATGATGTTGTGTGATGCTGCATCATAAGGGCAACAAGTGCCATTACCCAGGGGACTTCAAAACCTGCCATTTGACTCAGCCCACGGGTTACCCCAATTGCTGAGTTTGGATTACCTGTTTGACCTGCACCAAGTGCCATACCCAACGGTCCAAAAAACATGATATAGAGGATAAATATTAAATCACCTCTAAAGTTCAGGTTCGAAAACCACTGGTCGTTTGTTAAAACAGGAATCACCAGAACCGAAACGATGGATGTAACCATCATGAAGGCAGGACCTACATGTTGCATAAATCCATGATGAATAGCTGACTTTTTTGATGCCAGTTTTAGTGCATCAATAAAATTCTGATAAATTGGAGGCCCTTTACGATTTTGAACTCTGGCCGTAATCTTACGACTAAGTCCCATGTAGGTTAAGCCTACCACAAATGCAACAATAATAGTAATTATTGCACCTAAAATATTATACCCTAGAGATTCCATCTATATTATAT
>JALVBA010000033.1 GCA_027010905.1 Marinilabiliaceae bacterium | reverse complement strand
AAATAATAATCATCACTTACTACATAATCCAAACATTTTTCCACCACTGTAGTTGGATATGAAATGCAAGAAATGGATTTCTTACCTTGAAACCGAGTTTATGCATAATTCAGGTTAGATTGAAGATTACTGCTTGTGGAATCGTTAGTTGTCTGGAGGTGTATTTGCCGGGATAGAAAAAGTAGATTCAGACCGATTGTTTGTAGGCTCCTGAACCTTCACCTGAACTCTTCTTCCATTCTTGAATGATATGATGAAAGCGTCATGAAAACCTATCTGATGAACTGTTGCAAGAAACTCATTGGCCTTTTCGTGATTGGTAAATCGGCCCAGAGTCAATTGATTTATTCCCTCATAGGAGTCTTGCTGAAGCGATACCAGATTATCCTTGTACTCTTCAAGGTCGATGCCGGTATAGGCTCCAATCTGTACACAGTAGACAATTCCTTTGGTTTCTCTTAGAGGAATAGGTATCGTATCTGGAATGTGTAGGTCAGCCTCTTCAACTCTAACGGTATCGATATATTGGGGTTCACTACTAAGCAGAGTGTCTTGCTTAGCAACAACAGTACTGGTATTGTCGGATGGAAATACCAACATCCCCTTAGCCAAAAGAATGGCAAAAAGAACAATAAAAAAGAACGAAACAAAATAGACGACACGCCGCAGCGCGCCAAACTTACCCGACTGCTTTTGCGAAAGCTCGCGTAATCGCTGAACCTCTCTCTCCAACGCACTTTGCCTTGTGTTGTCTTTCCACTCTGTAAAATCCTCTTCAGTCATCCTTTAAAATAGCCGTTATACTTATGTTATAAAGATGTACAAAAATAAAAGAAATTTACTACGAATAGAGATTATTAAATGTTTTTTTTCTAAATATAAGATACTATTAATCAACAGCTCTATTTAAATCAATCCGGCAGCTTCCAATACATCCTTTACCGAGGGGTAAGTATTGCTGATGAATTGTTCAATCTGCCCGGTATCTATCCACGAAGCATCTGTGATATCTTCCTCCTGCTGAGGAGTTAACACCACTGAGTCAGTGCTCATTTTAAACCAGTGGGTCTGTTTTAGCACAGGCTTTGTGTTGATGAAGTAGATGTGGTAGGTGTTTGCTATTCGGTAGTGCAGTTTCACTGTGTCAAGACCACACTCCTCCTTAACCTCTCTAACTGATGCAGCCTCTGCACTCTCACCCTTTTCGAGTTTGCCCTTTGGAAGGTCGTTCTTTCCCAATCGATGTATTCCTAAAAACTTATTTCGTGAATTAAAAACCAGTCCACCGGCAGCTTCAATAAGAGTGAAGTAACTTTTAAATGCCTCGAATAATTCTTGTAAGTCATGGCTGTAAACCACTCCTGTTTTCAGCTGCTCTCTATTCAGGAAATCTGTAACGAATTTGTATAGCTGATTTTTAGTGTCGTATTTGTAGATAGTGTCAGCCTCCAGAGCCAGGTTGTCGTTAAGTCCGTTGGTTAAAAAAATAGTTCTATCCTTAAAAAAAACTTTATACATTTGCATCATGGAAAAATTAGAAGTAAAAGTAGCAGAACAGTTGATGCAAATTAAGGCAATAAAATTGCAACCTACAAATCCTTTCACCTGGGCATCGGGGTGGAAATCGCCAATCTATTGTGACAACCGGAAAACACTCTCGTACCCCGAGTTAAGAACATGGTTAAAAGAGCAGTTCAGCAAGCTGATACGTGAGAAACATCCTGATGTTGAGGTGGTTGCTGGAGTGGCTACAGGTGCCATTGCTCAAGGGGCACTGGTTGCCGAAGAGCTTGGATTACCATTTGTGTATGTTCGTTCAGCACCCAAGGGTCACGGACTTACAAATTTGATTGAGGGAGACCTGAAACCGGAAACTAAAGTTGTGGTTATTGAAGATCTGATCTCAACAGGTGGAAGCAGTCTAAAGGCGGTTGAAGCAATTCGTAATTTTGGGTGTGAGGTGCTTGAGATGTACGCTATTTTTACTTATGGTTTTAAAGTTGCCGAAGATAATTTTGCAAAGGCAGATGTGCCGCTGACTGTTTTGGGTAACTACGAAACATTGGTTGAGGTAGCTGTTAAGTCCGGATATGTATCGGAGGAGGATGTGAATACACTTGCTGAGTGGCGTAAGGATCCGGGTAGCTGGAAGAAGGAGTAGTGGTTTTTGTTTAACCCCGGTTAAGGTTGTGATTCATTAGAGTGTCAGGTTTCAGTGCAGTAATTAGGGTTTCTGTTGATGGCCTCTTTTCGGTTGTGCTTGGAGTGTAATTGAAGATTTAGGGAGATTGGGAAGCTCCGAAGGTATGAGGAGATCAGCCAATCGAACTTAATCTTTAATTATGCGGAAAGTGCAACCGAAAAGAGGCCTTGATTTTTTTGCCTGCCTGCCGGTAGGCAGGGTTTCGTTTTTGCATCAAGGCAAAAAGGAAAGAAGTCGATGAAAAACTCAAGTATGTTCTTGATTCGACTAAAACAGTCCGTTCAATTCCGCCTCTACCTTATCAATAACTCCACCCAGATCTGCTTTATTTCGGATGAAATCAATTTCGTTAGTGTTAATAATTAACAGCTTGCCTATACTGTACCGCTCAATCCACGCCTCATACCTTTCATTCAACCGTTTCAGGTAATCAAGCCTGATGTTATTCTCATAGCTGCGACCCCTACGCTGAATCTGCTCTACCAGAGTGGGAACAGAAGCTCTGAGATAGATTAGTAGATCGGGCGGCTTTACAAAACTACTCATTAGCTCAAACAGAGAGAGGTAAGAGTCGTAGTCGCGGCGGCTCATCAAGCCCATATCGTAGAGGTTAGGAGCAAAAATATAGGCATCTTCGTAGATTGTCCTGTCCTGAATAACAGTATCGCCCGACTCTCTGATGCTATTAACAGACGACAGCCTGCTTTTCAGAAAATATATCTGTAGACTAAACGCCCATCGAGTCATATCTTCATAAAAATCTTCGAGGTAAGGGTTATCGTCAACCTCTTCGAAATGGGGTTTCCAACCGTAATGGTGTGCTAAAAGTTCTGTAAGTGAGGTCTTCCCTGATCCTATATTTCCGGCTATTGCAATGTGCATATTAACTATTTTTATTTTGGTTAGATGTTATTCAAAGTAATTAGTTCATCAATAAATTTTCTATTGTTTGCCAATCTAGGCACTTTGTTTTGTCCGCCAAGTTTATTGTTCAACTTAAGCCAACTGATAAACAGGTTGTGCTTAGCTTCAATAATCTCAAGCCCCTCCAAAGTCATGTCTTTATATCGTTTTGCCTCATAATCGGAGTTGATTGACTTGAGTGCTTCGTCCAGAATATGTGCAAATTTGTTAAGGTCGGCAGGCCTCTTCTCAAACTCAATCATCCACTGATGCCGTCCTTTACTGTTCTCGCTCATAAATACCGGTGCAGCCGAATACTCCTTAATAATCGCTCCGGTTCTTTCGCAGGCTATCTGTAGCCCTCTTTCGGCATTGTCGATAATCAGCTCTTCACCAAAAGCATTAATGAAGTGTTTGGTTCGGCCGGTAATAACTATCCGGTGTGGAAACAGTGTAGTGAAACGAACGGTATCTCCAATCAGGTATCTCCATAAACCACCATTGGTAGATATTATGACAGCGTAATCTTTGTTGAGTTCAACCTCCTCGATAGTGTACGTTTTAGGAAACTCCTTCCCAACTTCTAACAGAGGCATGAACTCGTAGAAAATCCCATAGTCAAGCATAAGCAGCATCCCCTCTTGTGTAAGGTCGTCCTGAATGGCAAAGAATCCTTCAGATGCATTGTACGACTCAAGGTAGTTCATGTTTTCTGATGGTATAAGTGCTTTGTACTGCTCGCGGTATGGTGTGAAGTTTATCCCTCCATGCAGAAACAGCTCAAGGTTAGGCCACACTTCCAGCAGGTTGGACTTGCCTGTTTTTTTAAGTACATTCTTCAGCAGAACCAAAAACCAGCTGGGTACACCCGCCAGTGATGTTACATTCTCATCAATGGTGGCTTCGGTCATCATTTCCAGCTTTGCTTCCCACTCATCCATAAGTGCAATTGAGGGGCTTGGCGTTCGAACAAAAAGTGTCCAGAAGGGCAGGTTCTCAATAAGTATGGCCGAGAGGTCTCCGAAATAGGAGTCGGAGCTGAAACTGTTAATCTGATGGCTGCCCCCGAGAGTGAGGCACTTTCCACTAAACATCTCCGAGTCAGGTCGGTTTTCAAGATAGAGTGCAATAACATCTTTCCC
>JALVBA010000032.1 GCA_027010905.1 Marinilabiliaceae bacterium | reverse complement strand
GATTATATCATAATTCATATTCAAAATAATCGGATAAAAAAAAAGACAAATTAGTAGTTACCCTAATTGTCCTTTTTAGTATGTTTTTCAACTAACGATTACTCTTCCTTATGATACTTACTCCCATCATAGCCCCATTTTATATAGGTAGCTCCCCAGGTAAATCCTGCACCAAAAGCAGCAAGTATAATATTGTCACCTTTATTCAGTTGCTTCTCCCATTCCCATAAACAGAGTGGAATTGTAGCAGCCGTTGTGTTGCCGTAACGTTCGATATTAATCATCACCTGCTCCTTTTTTATCTCCATACGTTTAGCCGTAGCGTCAATAATTCGCAGATTAGCCTGATGCGGAACCAGCCATGCCAGCTCTTCGGGCGAGATGTTATTTCTCTTCATTATATCAACCGAAACATCAGCCATACGTGAAACAGCATGTTTAAATACTGTTTTACCATCCTGGTAGACATAGTGCATCTTAGCATCTATCGTCTCGTGTGATGATGGATATGCTGAACCGCCACCCTTCATGTAGAGAAAGTGACGACCTGCACCGTCGCTCTCAAGTATTGAGTCTTTAATACCTATATCCTCAGTTGTAGGTTCAACCAAAACAGCGGCTGAAGCATCACCAAAAAGAACACAGGTTGTACGGTCGGTATAGTCAACTATTGATGACATTTTATCAGCACCAACAACAATCACCTTCTTTTTACTTCCTGTTTCAATAAACTTGGTTGCAACATCGAGAGAGTATAAAAACCCCGAACATGCACCATTCATATCAAAACCCTGAGCATTTCGTATTCCCACTTTATCGCAAATAATATTTGCTGTTGCCGGGAATGCATGGTCAGGAGTGATAGTTGCACAAATCACTAGATCAATCTCTTCGGGCTTAACTCCGGTCTTATCCAGAAGATCTTGTACCGCACGGACTCCCATAAAGGAACTTCCCTCTCCCTCTTCTTTCAGTATGTGCCTCTCTTTAATGCCCACCCGGGACATTATCCATTCATTCGAGGTGTCAACCATTTTGCTTAATTCATGGTTGTCGAGAATGTATTCAGGAACATAAGCACCTACAGCAGTAATTGTTGCTCTAATGTTTTCCATGCTTTAATTTATGTAGTTATCTCTTTTTCAACTGCAAGTTTACCGCGATAATATCCACACTCCCCACAAACAGTATGTAGTTTAACCGTTGAACCGCAATTTGAACAAACACCAAGTGCAGGCATAACAGCCTTGTAATGCGTTCTTCTCTTATCTCGTCTCGTTTTCGAAATCTTTCGTTTAGGATGTGCCATTTTTCAATCTCTTTTACTTGTTTATTAATTTCTTAAGTGTGTCCCATCGTGGGTCACTATTATCCTCTTTTTTTTCTAATAATGTCTTTTCATCTACCAAATACATATCTAATTTATCAATCATCTGAGTATTACAGGTTGAATTTCCGTTTCCATCTTTGGGGTGAATGTGCCTGATTGGAAGAGTAACAATTATGAATTCATATAACCATTGTGCAACATTTATCTGGTGCTCCTCATAAGAGAGAACGATAATCTCTTCAGACTGTTCAGCATACTCATGACCAAAATTAAAGTAGAGCTTATCTGAACAATCAACCGGTATCTCAACAGGGCCAAGACAATTATCGCAAATACTGCTAATCGTGCCTGAAATTTTAAAGCCAGCAACCAAAAGGTTTTGACTTTTATCCAGACTCACTACAGCATTTAATTTCCCGTTTTCAACCAGTGAATTTTCAAAAAGTTTAAAAAAAGATGCACCAATTTGATACTCAAATTTGTGTAATCCGTTCTTTAACCCCTTGAAAGAGATGCTATAATCCTTCAATCTATCCACTTTTCCCATCATAAAAACTTTGCAAAAGTATAAAAATATACATTTGTGAGAAAGAAATGCGCATATTTTATTTTTTACAGCCGGTTTTTAGGAGAAAAATGCATACATATTTTAACGACTAGAACTTCATGCCTAAAATAAGAATATCATCAACCTGTTCTTCGTTACCCATCCAATCTGTAATTGTTTTGTCAAGATACTCTTTTTGTTCCTTTAAGGGCATATCGCTTATTTTTTTTATTAACTCTTTAAAAGGGCGTATTTTATATTTTTTCCCTTTAGGGCCACCAAATTGATCGGCATACCCATCAGAAAAAATATAGAAAGTATCGCCGGATAAAACATCAATTGAATGATTGGTAAATTTCATGCCGGATTCTAAGCTTGTTTTTCCAATAGCAAATCTATCAGCTTTAATTTCTGTCAGCTCCCTGTTTCTAACGAGATATAGAGGGTTGTTTGCTCCTGCATATTCTAATCTTTTCTTTTCGGTATCGTAAGCAATCATTGCTAAATCCATACCATCCGTCACATTGTCGTCTGATTGATTTATGAGTGTGTTTACAACCTCTTCATTTAGTTGATTAAGAATATCGGAAGGTTGAACGTATCCTCCTTCTTTAACAATTTTGTTTAATGAGTTATGCCCTATAATTGACATAAATGCACCGGGAACCCCATGGCCGGTACAATCAACAGTCGAGGCGAGTATTGTTGAGCCGTTTGTGTGAAACCAGTAAAAATCACCACTAACAATATCTTTAGGTTTGTATAAAATAAATGACTCTGAGAACAGCTTTTCAGGAGGAAGAATTGCATTTTGTATTCTTTTGGCATAGCGAATACTTGCAGTGATATCTTTGTTTTTTTGTTCCAGTTCTTTACTTTTTGATACAACCTCAGCTGTTCGATTGGCTACCCTATCTTCCAGAATTTTATTTTCGCGCTTAAGGGTTTGCTCCCGGTATATTATGTAAAAATAAATTAATGCAGATATAAGAATAATTATTGTTATAATGAACCACGATCGTTTATATAAAGGCGGAATTATGGCAAAAGAAAAATCAACAGACCTATTATTCCATTCTCCGTAACTGTTACACGATTTAACTTTAAAAATATAGTTGTTGGGAGGTAATCCGGAATAGATGGCCATTGTTTGCTTTGTTATCGGTTGCCATAACTCATCAGCTCCCTCTAACTTTACTTGGTACTCTACGGCCTCAGGATTGGTAAAACAGATACTATAGTAATCAAACACAACGGAATTTTCTTTATAGGAAAGAGTCATCTTTTTTTTCATCGAACGAGGCTTGTAGTTAACCATCATTGATTTTATATGAGTTAACGGCTCAACAATTTTTGATCGGTGATACAGAGTATTCATTACTGTAACCCCAGTTGCTGTACCAAACCAGAAGGCATTATTATCATCTTTAATAACAGCATTGTTTTGAGTCTCAATACCAACAAATCCATTTTTGTGTGTATAAGTATCAATTTTATTGTTGTCAGGATGATAGATGTTAAGCCCTTTGTTTGTTCCTATATATATGTGATTATTTTCATCAACAGCAATAAGCTTTATTACATTTGATAGTAGCCCTGTCTCTTCTGTGACATGTAGAACCACAGAGTCGTTCTTTAGGGCAAACACACCCCGGCTTGTAGTGCCAAACCAGACAACCCCATTGGCATCATTTGCAATGGCCGTAGGTGTGACGTCAATCCCTATATTAATAATCTTAAATCTATTCTTTAGTATATCATATCGGGTAAGTCCTTTCCCTATTTGCTCAGAACCAATCCATAGAACATTATTTTCAGTTAGGTGAAGAGAAGATATAAAATTACCCGACAGCCCATTGCCCTGTGTGTATCTTACACCTTTACCTTTTGTTGGATTCCAAAAGGCAATACCATCACTTGTTCCTATCCAGATATTGTTATTCTTATCAACCTCCAATGCTTTAATCATCCCATTCGAGGGTAAGTTTTTATTTAGATAAGAGTCATAAATAAAACGTTTTTCGGATGTTCTGTATTCCCATATTCCGGTCTCTTCAGTTCCAATCCAAACAACATTTGAGTGGTTAGGTTTAATAAATCTTATTTTTTTAGGAATAGTTTTTTTTCCACTGTTTAGATAAACAAAGCGTTTATCCTTCTCTTTATTCGGATGGAACATTACAATACCTATATCGGTGCCAAACCAGTACTCATTAGTTTGATGTTGATAAATAGCATAGGTTTTGGGGCTATCAAAATCATCAGACTTAACTATATTAATAAATTGATCGCCTTTAAACACACACAATCCCTGATTACGTGTACCAATGAGCATATTAGCCTCCTTATCTTCCATCAGATAGAGAATCTCATTATCAGGCAATCCATTCTCTGTAGTGTATGTTTTTACTTTGCCATTTGAAATTAATGATAATCCCGATTCTCCCTGATGATACTTTACTGTACCAATCCATATATTTGATTTCCCATCCTCAGTGATGTAGCTAATAAAATTGCCGGCTAATCCTTTACGAGTATCATAAATAGTAGTAGTATCGTATTTTGCATCATACTTATACACACCTCCGTTAAATGTTCCAAACCACATATTTCCTTTTGAATCTTCAAACATTGTAGTTTTTGCAAAATAGGTAGTTAAACCCGGAAAAACAGCAACGGTAAATCTGTCTTTATTTTTCACATATTTATAAATCCCTTCAGGTGCAACGCAATAGAAAGTTCCATCACGTGCTTTAAGAGAATAGAATACTCTATCGCTTAATCCCTCACTCCCCCGATACTGTTTTGCAGAGGTAATTTTGCATGAAGTAGAGTTGTAGGTGAGTTTTATTATTCCTGAGCCTACGGTAGATAGCCATAGGCTACTATCTCCTGCACATCTGATAGAGGTAACGTCTCCACTAATATTTATACTATCAGGTAAATCGGGTTTGAATGTATTACCATTATAAACAGAGATGGCACCATCAAGATGGCCAAACCAAACATTTCCGTAGGTATCCTGAAAAATTGATTTCACACCTCCGGAAGAGAGTCCTTGTTCAGGCGAGAAATTTTCAAATTTAATACCATCAAATTTTGATACTCCTGCCGGTGTACCAATCCAGATATAGTCTTTTGAATCTTGTAATATGCAATATATCTTTGAAGAGCTTAGCCCGTCAGAAACGCTGTAGTTATCAAAATAGTACTTCTGTGAAAATAGTGTGGAAAAAGCATTGCCAAATAATAGAATAGTAGCAATTGTTAACCGAAAAACACTTTTTCTTGTTCCAAATTTACCAAACATTTTCTATTTTGAGATAAAGAAAAATGTGCCATTTTCATCTTCCATTCCCGATATCTTACCAAACTGTGGTTTCTGCTGATTGTTTTTTTGAACAGCAGATGTAACTTGTGTTACAATACTTTCGATAGGGATGCATGTTTTAGGATTATTTGCCAATGCATTAGCAAAAGTTCTGGAGAATTGTGAGTTATCAGAAGCCTCTTCATATCCGGCAGACGAAAAGACCTGCGATGATTTAGAGCGTGAAGCTTTCCAATCATTACAATCTCTCTCTTCATGAGTGCCTCGCATTGCCTGATAGAATGTTGGGCCTGACTCACATGCATCAGTTACCACTAATGTGTGTACAATATATTTTGTATATGCTTCCAAAGCTACCTTCAGCTGATTAACATTGTAGAATGAAAATTCATCATCTCGTGTAGCATCAACAGGAATCCAGTAACCAACATCATTTACAGATTTACCATGACCGGCATACCATATCATAAGGCTATTAACCTGATTGCTTCTGACAAGATTTCTCAGTTCAATGGAGAAAAACTTCTCAAAGTCAAGCTTAGTCATATTCTCTTTTGTTATGATATTACTTATTTGGTAATTTGCCAGAGAGCTCTTTAGTGTGCTTAAATCCTTTTTAGGCCCTTCGAGGCTGGCAAATGTTTCATATTCAGAATTGGAGATAAACACAACCCATGTTTTGCCCATTGGATTTTCATCTGATATTACCCCGTCTCTATTCAACATGAATATTTGAGAAGTTACATTTCCAAATTCATCAGTAACACTAATTGTAAACTTATTTTTATTCAGCAGGTTAATGTTTGCATTGAATGTTGGATTTAGATTATCAGGCTTATAGCTTGCTAATACACCATCAATCATAATTGATGATATGTGTGATTCATCCACTATTTTACCTTCTACATAAACAATAGTTTTTTCACTCGATAGGTATATCTCACCGTCGTCAGAAGCATAGGGAGCCAAAATAGTTATCTCAGGTCTGTTTATTTCAGTTCTTACTATTTTATAACTCTTCTCCTCTTTGTTGTCGTAAGCATCAATTGCTAATATATTTAACTCACTTGTACTGTCATTTACAGAGACATCGGAGATAAAAACATAATTACCATCCCGGCGCTTAACATCAACTTTTTCTCCATTAATACGTAGCTCCTTGATTGTGTTTTGTTCATCTATTTGCCCTTTAAGCAGAAAGTCTGTTTTTCCCTTAGCAACATTTATCGCATTATCAGAGTTTAATATTGGGAAAAGTATTCTGATGTGTGGAGAATCTTTTTCTCTGTTTAATTCAAAAAGGCGTGCTTCTGCCTTATCTTTAAGCCTCATCGCTTCACCATCATATTTCGAAAGATCTCCCAACGTTTTATAATCTTTTATAGCCTTTTTATAATCTAATATTTCCTCATACGACTTTGCTCTAAGAAAATATAGCATGGGATTATTCGAATCATTCCCTATTGCTTTGCTAAAATCGGTTATTGCATTGGCATGCTGGTTAAATTGCTGATAGTATTTGCCTCTTACAATGTACATGCCAGTGCTGTCAGGCTCAATAATCAATATTTTTGAGATATCATTTATAGCGTTTGGATATTCAAGTTGCTTGACATAAATTTCACTTCTAAGGAGATATGCTTGCACATTTTTATTTTTAACTCCAAGAATAACATTGACGTCATTCATAGCATAATCAAGCTTTTCTTGCTCAAGATATAACTCGGCACGTGCTAAATAGGATTTTATATTTTTTCTATTTAAAGATATTGACGTAGTAAAATCATTTTCGGCAGCCAGATAATTATCAATGTTGAAATATGCAAGTCCTCGATAATAGTAAGTAATATCAGTTTTTTCTAATTTTATTGAACTATCGGCAGCTCCTATTGCGTTATGATACTTTTTTAATTGCAGATAGCTGTATGCTTTTTGTGAAAAACAGAGTGCATTCTTTTTGTTTTTAAGGGTTGCAAGGTCTAGCATCTCTAATGCTTCGTTATAATTTCCAACACTATTAAAAAGGATTCCGGATTTACAGAGCACGTCACTATTCTTTCTAATAAATACCGAGGCTCTACGATAGTCAATTGCAGCTTTTTTGGTGCTATCAATCTTTTCATAAACTGTGGCACGAGCAATGTATGCTTTTACAAAATTAGGATTTAATGCGATTGCTTTTGAGTATTGAGTTATTGCATCTGCATAATTCTGTTTTTTAAAGAAGTTGTTGCCTATTTTTAAATATTTCCTTGGAGTTTGAGCAATTGAGTTTTCGTTGGTGAAGAGTATCCCCAAAATAATGCTCCCAAGTATTATTAAGCGCCTCATAAAAGTAACCTTATTCATAACTTTACAAATTAAAAAACTATAAATATTGGTTACGAAATAAAATGCACAAGGTTACGGATTCACATTATAATTTGACATCTGATTTATGTAGCTTTATTCAACATGAGGAAGAATTATCCTGAACGTTGTACCTTCCCCTAATTCAGACTCCTTTACAAATATCGTTCCTCCATGATACTGTTCTACAATGCGCTTTGTTAGAGAAAGCCCCAGTCCCCAGCCCCTTTTCTTTGTGGTATAGCCGGGCTCAAAAACTGTTCTGAATCGGGATTTCACAATCCCTTTACCCTTATCTTTAATATCAATTACGGTGTTTTCTCTCTTTTTCAGAAGTGATATTTTTATTGCTCCTTTGCCGTCTGATGCATCAATAGCATTTTTACAGATATTTTCGATAGCCCATTCAAACAGAACAGGGTTAAGGTTTGCACTAATCAGCTCTTTTGGCAAATCAAGTTTAAATTCTATCTTTTTTGAAGTTCGTCTTTTCAGATACTCTATTGATGAAATAATTACACTATTCAACTCAAGTTCCTTCATTTCAGGTTTTGAACCAATTTTTGAAAATCTGTCGGTGATAGTCTGCAACCGCTGAACATCCTTGTTCATCTCCTTCAGGAGTTCATCCTCTTTGTATTTTAGTTGTAATACATCAATCCATCCTAAAAGTGATGACGTTGGAGTACCCAATTGGTGAGCAGTCTCTTTTGCCATGCCTGCCCAAACCTGATCCTGCTCAGCCTTACGTGCACCGCTGAAAGCGAGGTAGGCAACAAAGATAAAAACAGAAACAACCAATAGCTGAACTATTGGAAACCAGCCTAATTGCCAAATAAGTATTGAATCGCCATAATATAGATATTGTTGTTCTCCCCCACCAAGGTCAATAACAAAAAGAGAGCTGTCAGCCTTCATCGTATTCAGTTTTTTGTATAAAACCTCATTAGCCCCTTTTTCCGACACATTGATATTTCTGTAGTATAGGATAGAGTCATTCTCACCAACTAAGATTACCGGAATTGTTGTGTTGTTGATTATTACGTCCGTAATAAATGATGGGGTGTTAGATTGAATATCTGTCAAAGTCATCTCCCGCATTGCGTCAGCCCACAAGGACATGCGCTGTCGCTCCTGCTCTTTTAGTTGTTCAACAAGATTTTGTGTATACCAGAGTGTAAATGTACCAATGGCGACAGCACCTATCAATAGAAAGAGCTTCCACTTTTTTTTGTTAGTGTAAATATTCATCGGACTTAATTAGATATCAATATTTGAATATTAACGCTTAGACAAACAAAAAATTGTATTCTCAGATTTTCATATCTTGTTTATTACCATAATTCTAAATTATACGCAAAACCGGAATAGGAGAAGCCTAATTAATACATCAAACAGAGTTTGTTTGTGTGTAGTACATCTTCCTTTTTAGGAATATTAATTGTTGGCAGAGGATTGTGTAGATAATACATAGGCATTAATCCTTTGCCTTTTACTTTTCGTGGCAGTCGCTCAACTATTTTGTATTTATCCTGTAAAACATCTTTCATACTTTTGGGGATATTTATCTGCATAGGGTCACACATCGATTGGTAACGCGCTGCTGTATTTACAGTGTTTCCAAAAATATCAAAAGTGTAGTTGGATGAACTAACCAGACTGCCGATTACATCACCGTAATACATACCTATACGAATACCCCATTTTATAGGGCTCGACATATTACGATGTATTATGTAGTTACGTATCTCTAGAACTGCTTTTGCAGAGGTCAGGATAGCATCTTTATTTTCACTTGGCAGCCCGCACGTTGCGAGATATGCATCTCCTATTGTTTTTATTCTTGTACAATTGAACTTGGAAATAATTTCATCATAGGCTGAATATATTTCACCAAGCTCCTTGGTGAGGCGGCGGGGTGACATTGTGGTTGTCTTGCTGGTAAAATCAACCAAATCGATAAATGTCACTACAACATTCTGATATTTTTTTGGAGATGAGTAGCCTGTTTTTTTTATGTCGTGAATGATTTTTGCAGGGAGTAACGCTTTTAAAATAGATTCTGATTTCTGTTTCTCGGCAAAAAGAGTCTGCTTATGTTCTTTAAGATTTTGGAGAGCGTTTGAGAGAATTAATGCATTGTTGAATATAACTAAAAGCTCTTGAGTATTTATTGGTTTTTTAATGTAGTTAAATGCTTTGTTGTCAATTAGAGATTGAAGTTTGTCATGCGAGGTCTGTGTGGTAGTAACTATTACAGGAATGTCTTTAGTTGAAGGATTCTTTTTTATCCGAATCAACACTTCAACCCCACTCATTACAGGCAGAGATCGGTTGATGATAACGACATCCGGTATATTTTCCTTTGCCAGATTGTATGCCTCATGACCATCATGAGCAACTATGAATTTGAAAAAAGAGTTATATGATGTGAGAGCCTCTTTTATGTATTCAATAATTGCGAGTGTGTCATCGACAATAAGAATTGTCTTTCCCATTATTAACGGTTTATTTTCCCCTCTTTATTTTCACTTAATGTAAGTATACGTAAAAAAAATAAAAAGTTACCTGCCTTTGATAAGTGGCAAAACAGTTATGATAAACATACAAAATGGAAAGATAAAGATAATGAAGTGAGAAAAAGCAACTCTCCGTTTTGTGAAAATATCTTATCACAGAAAGGTGCTAGGTCTATCTCCTAGGTTCCCACATACATCTTTTGGGAGATGCGATTTTGTCCTCTTTCTTCAGGGCTTTCATCGCTTTATCTACCTCTTTTTTGTCGAGACCTGACAGCTCTGCGATCTCTCCTGCTTTCAGAGGTTTGCCTGCCTTGCTCATTGTTTCCAGTACCTTGTCCGTAGTATCCATGTCTTTTTAGTTTTAATGGTTAATGTAAGTTCTTTAGTACAATAAACACTCTTGTTGATGAAATGTTTAACATCTCTTTTTAAAAAGAGTTTAATTATTTCGGTTAGGATAATTTTGATAAATTTGCAGCTGTTTATTTTATGCAAGAGTAATAGTACAATCTTATATGTTATGGCACAGAAGCCCGGAATACCAAAAGGAACAAGAGATTTTTCACCTGAAGTGATGGTGAAAAGAAACTATATTTTCAATTCAATAAAAAAGGTTTTTCAAAAATATGGCTATTTGCCAATTGAAACCCCCGCAATGGAAAATTTATCAACCCTAATGGGGAAGTATGGTGAGGAGGGAGATAAGCTGCTGTTTAAAATACTGAATTCGGGTGATTTTCTGAAGAAGGCAGATGATAACCTGCTAGCTGAAAAGAGTTCAAACAAACTTGTAAGTAAGATAAGTGAGAAGGGGCTTCGCTACGATCTTACAGTGCCGTTTGCCAGATTTGTCGTACAGCACCAAAACGATATTGTATTCCCCTTTAAGAGATACCAGATACAACCGGTTTGGCGTGCCGACAGGCCGCAGAAAGGAAGGTATCGTGAGTTCTATCAGTGTGATGTTGATGTTGTTGGCAGCAACTCACTTCTTAATGAGGTGGAGTTAATTCAGATTGTTGATGAGGTTTTTAAGGCGTTAAAGATCAATGTTGTTATAAAACTTAATAACAGAAAAGTGCTTGCAGGAATTGCGGAAAAGATAGGTGCATTAGATAAGATTGTTGATATTACTGTTGCCATCGATAAGCTGGATAAAATTGGATTAGAGAATGTTAATAAAGAGCTTACCGAAAAGGGATTGAGTAGTGAGGCTATTGACACTTTACAGCCGATTATTCTGCTTGAAGGAGATAATGCAGTAAAGTTAAAAAAGCTAAAGGATGTTTTGAAAGATTCGGAAACAGGCATGACCGGAGTCTCTGAGCTGGAGCAGGTTTTTGAGATGGTAAATATGCTGAATATAGATCTTGAGGTGGAGTTGGATTTAACACTTGCCCGCGGTCTGAATTACTACACAGGTGCTATTTTTGAGGTTAAAGCTAAGGATGTTCAGATTGGAAGTATTACCGGAGGAGGCAGATACGACGATTTAACAGGCATATTCGGACTTAAAGATGTGTCGGGAGTGGGAATATCTTTTGGTGCAGATCGTATTTATGATGTGATGAATCAGCTTGAAATTTTTCCCAAGCATACTGATGCTTCGGTGCAGGTACTGTTTGTTAATTTTGGAGATAAAGAGCAACTACACTGTCTAAGGTTGCTTTCTGAGATCAGGAAGGCGGGTATTAATGCCGAGCTCTATCCCGACTCTGTTAAGATGAAAAAACAGATGACCTACGCTAATAAAAAGCAGGTGCCTTTTGTTGCTATGGTTGGTGAAACAGAGATGATCGAGGGAGTTGTGACCCTGAAAAACATGAACTCCGGCGAACAGGAGAAGGTAACAGTTGATAATCTAATTAGCACCTGCAAGGAAACTCACAACCAACATGTTCGCAATTAGTTACTATTGATAACATGTTTAAATCTCATATTGGTTTTAAGATGCTTTTGTTGAGTCACTCCTTAGTCTCAAGCTCTTCTTTATATTTTTTTGATAGTAGGGCAAGAAACTTACTGAAACGTTTTATCGCATCTTCAGTTCCTTCTGTAATCTCTTTGCCCTGCAATTTAAGCATGAAGGATGAGTATATTGCCGACAGGCAGGCTTCAATATCGTTACTGTATTGATTATTGCTTTTGTTGTTAAAGTCTTTTATTAGGCCTGCAATGGAGTTGTAGTTGTGCTTGTATGCAGTTTCTGAAGGATTCTTAAGCAGTTGAAGATGTAATCTATTCACATCGTTAAGGGTGTTTGATATTACTTGCAGGTGGCCGCTCTTTTCAATCTTCTCACTCTTCATCATGCTAACCATATTCTCCCACCACTGTTTTATCTCTTTCACAACTTCGATAGGTTGCTCGTACTGGCTTACAATACTCTTCTCTATCTCTACCATGTTCAGATTGTACGCTCTTGCCAAATCCTCTACCTGCCACATATAAAGTACATATTCAGCAATGTTATTCTCCTTTTTTTGATGTGCTATAATCATTATTTCTATGGTTAAAATGTTACATGGTTAAAGGGTTTTGGGTTTTAGGGTTGTTGAGACGCACGGCCGTGCGTCTGTACTATCCAGATTATTCATTATTAAATAATCGTTCAATATCTCGTCGGTCTTTCTTTGTTGGTCTGCCCAGACCTCTATTTCTACCCTGACTGTTTGTAAGTCTGGTTAGTTCAAGGATTTCAAGTTGATCGGTGGTTGTTGTCTCTTTAATGAAGTCGGGTGTAAGTTTTGCTCCCATCCGTTTTTCACTAACAGCTAATACTTCATACTCTCTAGTTATAGGTGGAGTTTTAATGCTGATTGTGTCTCCTGGCTTTATTATTCTTGATGCTTTGACACCTATCCCGTCAAACATTATTCGTCCTTTTCTGCATGCTTCTGCTGCAATGCTGCGGGTTTTAAAAAGCCGTACCGCCCATAAAAATTTATCAATTCTAACACTCTCAAGTTTCATCTTTCTGTTGTTGATATATTATATGACTAACACAGAGGCACTGAGACACTAAGTGTTTTGTTTGTTATTTATTCGCCAAATAAACAAAACCAGTTAAACAAATAAACTATCTATTATTAAACTGATTCATGGCTTGAGCAGTACCGATAGTGCCAAAGCTTTTTATAATCTGAATAGCAACATCTCTCTTCTCCTTTAAAATCTCCTTTTCATCACTACTCCATCTGCCTAAAACATAGTCTACCTGTTGGCCCTTATTGAAGTTATTTCCGATGCCAAACCGTAATCTGGCGTAATTAGTAGTTCCCAAAACTGCTTGAATACTTTTCAGTCCGTTATGGCCTGCATCACCACCTTTGGGTTTAATCCTAAGTGTACCAAAAGGAAGAGCCAGATCATCAACTACGACCAGGAGCTTGCTCACCGGTACTTTCTCCTTCTGTAACCAGTAGTTAACAGCCTTCCCACTGAGGTTTACGTATGTGTTAGGTTTCAGGAGAATAAAGTTGCGCCCTTTAAAACGGTAGTCAACAACCGAGCCATATCTTTTTTCTTCGAAAGAGAGGCTGTTTTGACCTGCCATCTCATCCAAAATGTCAAATCCAATATTGTGTCTTGTGTGAGAATATTCTGATCCGATATTCCCCAGTCCTGCAATGAGATATTTCATTTCTACTTCAGGGTTATCTGTTTTTCGTGTGAATAAATTACGAATAAAAGTAAATGTCATACTCTTTGGTATTACTGCAAGCTTAGTGAGCAACTAACTAGAATATATGTTGGTTATTTGTTGATACGTTATATTTGCTTATGTCTCAATACTCTGATACAATATTATAAAC
>JALVBA010000031.1 GCA_027010905.1 Marinilabiliaceae bacterium | reverse complement strand
ATACCATACATATTACAAAAAAAATAAATCTATATTTGTGACATAAAACTATTTAAAGTTATCTGCATCCCATGAGCAAAAACATTGTAATAATACCCACTTACAACGAAATAGAGAATATTAAGTCAATAATAGCTGCTGTATTTAAGCTGTCGGTTGAATTTCATGTCTTAATTATTGACGACAACTCTCCCGACGGAACTGCAAAAAAAGTTAAAGAGTTGCAGCAGCTCTATTCCAAAAAGCTACACATGCTTGAAAGAAAGGGAAAATTAGGACTAGGCACCGCCTATATCACAGGGTTCAAATGGGCTATTGAGAAAAAGTATGATTACATCTGCGAAATGGATGCTGACTTCTCGCATAATCCTGAAGACCTTGTGAAACTATATGAAGCGTGCCATATGGAGGGAGCAGACGTGGCAATTGGTTCAAGATATATATCAGGCGTGAATGTTGTTAACTGGCCTATGGGACGTGTTCTGATGTCATACTTTGCATCTGTGTATGTTCGATTTGTCACACACATGAAAATTATGGACACAACCGCCGGGTTTAAATGTTATAAAAGGCGTGTACTCGAAACTATTAAACTCGACAAAATAAAACTTAAGGGATACGCCTTTCAGATAGAGATGAAATTTACTGCATGGAAATTTGGTTTCAATATTGTTGAAGTGCCAATAATCTTCACTGAGCGACGGGAGGGTGTTTCGAAAATGACAGGAGGAATTTTCAGAGAAGCAGTGCTGGGGGTAATAAAGATGAAGATTGCCAGCTTCTTCAAAAAATATGAAATTTGACATTGTAATATAAAAGTCTGTATTTAGAGTTCGTTTACAGAAATTGTTTTACAATAGTTTTTATCATTAAAAACCTGCGAATATGTCAACAACTTTAATAACAAACGCTACAATAATTAATGAAGGATCCCAAAAAAGCGGGAGTGTATATATTGTTAACGGAATAATTGATAGAATTATTTATGGCAATGGAGAGCTACCCAAGGCAGACAACACAATTGATGCAACCGGAAAGATATTAATACCGGGTGTGATTGATGACCAGGTGCATTTTCGCGACCCCGGACTGACCTACAAAGGAGATATCCATTCCGAATCGAGAGCCGCAATAGCAGGAGGTATCACCTCATTTATGGAAATGCCCAATACCAACCCACAAACAACAACACAAAAAGCCCTTGATGACAAATACTCATTGGCTGCTGAAAAATCGTTTGCCAACTACTCATTTTATATGGGAGCCACAAACGACAACATTGACGAGTTAGTTAAAACAAACCCGAAAAAGGTTTGTGGAATAAAGGTTTTCATGGGCTCTTCTACCGGAAACATGCTGGTTAATAAAGATGAGGCATTAAGTCGCATCTTTGCAGAAGCCCCAACTCTGGTGGCTACTCATTGCGAGGACGAAGCAACAATTAGACGGGACACTGAGCATTACAAAAATAAGTTTGGCAACGATATTCCTTTTAGGTATCATCCCCTGATGCGATCAGTAGAGGCTTGCTACTTATCCTCATCTAAAACCGTTGAACTTGCCACAAAGTATGGCACTCAACTACACATTCTACACCTCTCTACCCAAAAGGAACTTTCACTCTTTAACGGAGCAACACCACTTGAGGATAAAAAAATCACTGCCGAGGTTTGTGTTCATCACCTCTGGTTTAGTGAAGAGGATTACGACAAATATAGAAGCAGAATAAAATGGAACCCGGCAATAAAAGCTCGCTCCGACAGAGATGCACTAAGAGAGGCTCTAATCTCAAACAAGCTGGATATATTGGCAACCGACCATGCACCCCACACTATTGACGAAAAGAATAACAACTATTTCAGTGCTCCTTCAGGAGGACCACTTGTGCAGCACTCTCTGGTTGCCATGCTTGAGATGGTTAACAAAGGCATTTTCAGTTACGAAAAGGTTGTGGATAAAATGTGCCACGCCCCTGCAACTCTATTCAGGGTAAACAAACGAGGATATATCCGTGAGGGATATTTTGCAGACCTGACAATTATCGACCCACAATCATCTTGGAGAGTTTCAAAAGAGAATATTCTTTACAAATGTGGATGGTCTCCTTTTAAAGATACTCAGTTCTCACACAAGGTAACTCACACCATTATTGGTGGCACTTTAGTTTATGACAATGGCCTAATTGATGAAAACTTCAGAGGTGAGAGGCTAACTTTTAACAGGTGATAAAACGAGCAACTCAGATAAAATATCCACAAATACACGAATAATACTCAAAACCACTTAGTGCCTCTGTGCCTCTGTGTTAGTCATTTACTAATCTATAATCAGATGAAACCCTTTCATATTCTATTTGCAACTATAATAATTGTAAGCTGCTCACAACCATCTAAGAACGGAGCAGCAGACAAGCCTGAAATTCCCGGTGTAATGCTGGCAGAAACAATTAGCTACCCTGTAGTAATTAAAAACCCGGACTCAACAGACACATGGACAGATGATTGTCTGAGACCTCTCGACAGGGCTAAGCTTGCCGACATGGTATTTGAAGCGATATACAACAACAAAGCAGAGGCATTTAGCTACCTCGACAACAAACCACTATCTATCAGTTATATTAAGGATCTTGAGCGACAGGAGGATTACTCTCGTGATAAAGTGGCAAAACTTCAATTTTGGGAGAGTTGGTATTTTGACGAGAAAAAGCAGATTTTTACAAAGAAGGTTCATAAGATTCTTGTTGCTTACGAAGCACTTACTGAAAGTGGGCGGTTACGTAATTATCGTGCGGCGTTTTATATCAAACTAAATTAATATTTAGGTTTTATCCTGAATAATTCATCACGTTTGAAGCTTCTCAAAACTTCCACTCCGATTTACGCACAACATAGCGTGCAGTATTCCGGCTAACCTGTGAGTCGATTACATCTTTTCCTTTAAGTATACTTTTTGCAGCCTCATCGGTATAGTGACGTATCGATACCAGCTCCAAGTCGTCGTTATATTTCACAACGTACTTTGCAGACAATTCATTTAACTAATCATCAAAAGAGTCCATACTATCCACACACACCGAAAAGTTAATGGCAGAGTTGTGCATGAGATTTATCTTCATCCTGTTTCGGCTAAAAACCTTGAAAATTTCACTCAGGCTATCCTCCACAATAAATGAAAAATCCTTGGGTGAGATAGTTATAAGCACCTGCTCTTTTTTTAAGATATATACAGGAGGGAGTTCAACATGCCCCTCCATCTTATAAATTACTGTTCCCTTGGCTGAAGAGTCAGAAAATGGCTTTACAAACAGTGGAATTCTCTGGTTCTCTAAAGGCTTTATTGTTTTTGGATGAATTACCTGTGCACCGTAAAATGCAAGTTCAATTGCCTCACGATACGAGATTTCATCAATCTTTTGGGGAGACGGATACCAACGAGGATCAGCATTGAGTATTCCCGGCACATCCTTCCAAATAGAAACAGAATCGGCATTAAAAACATATCCAAAAACTGCGGCACTATAATCTGACCCCTCCCGTCCCAATGTGGTTGTTAACCCTTCTTTTGTTCCTCCTATAAACCCTTGGGTAACAAAAATCCGATTCTCTGCAAAAGAGATATGTCTCTTAATCAAACGTTCCGTAAGATCCCAGTCTGTTTCAACCTCACGATATTGACTGTTGGTTTTTAAAACGGTACGTACATCCAGCCAACTACTGTCAGCACCAATAAAGTGAAGATATGAATTGACAATGTATGTCGAAAACATCTCACCAAAGGGTACAATCTGGTCGTATTCAAAATTGAAATAAGAAGAGGGTTTTTCATCCAACTTTTTTTGCAACAGATTAAACCAAACATCTATCCCCTCCTGATAAGCTGAAGATATACCAAACAGCTCATCCATCACTTCCTGATGCTCTCTTTTAACCTCTTCAAAAATCCTTAACCTATCTTCAGTGTCACCTGCAAAGAAGGCACGAGCAATACTCTCCATTGCATTGGTAACCTTACCCATTGCCGAAACAACAACCAAAAGATCACCCTCAACCTGTTCTACAATCCTACCCAGATTCTTAACTCCTTAAGCATCTCTTACTGAAGCCCCTCCAAATTTGTATACTATCATTTTTTTATCTTTTGGATATCGGAATAACAAAAGAACAAAAGAATAATGAACTTCTTGCCATTAGAAGGAATGGCTCTATTCTAATTATTGTGTGATTCAAATTAAATTCATTTTTGCTAATGTTTCGTGGTCAAACTCTGATAGGTAAGTTTTCTTGACAGGACAC
>JALVBA010000030.1 GCA_027010905.1 Marinilabiliaceae bacterium | reverse complement strand
GTGCTAGTTCAGAAAAAAATATACAATTAGTTTTTTTTTATATCTTTAACCCCATTTTTAGACTAAATTATTCATTGATGAAAAGAGATTTACTTAGATATTCTCTTATAGTTTTAATGCATCTGATCATCGTCAGTTCATCTTTTGGGAAGGCCAGCCTCAATGCTGTCTATCCAGCTAATTGGTGGGTTGATATGTCGTATAACAATCTGCTTGTTATCGCTTATGGTGAGAATATCAGCAATACAAATATCTCAACCAACTATCCCGGAGTAACGATTAATAAAATTATATCTACACAAAGTTCAAGTTATCTTTTTATCGACCTCTTTATATCTCCTAAAACTCCGCCCGGGGTTATGAAGTTAATCTTCAAAGAGGGTGGTAGAGTGATTAATGAGTATAATTTCATGCTTTATGAGAAGAGCCGAGATAAAAAGCGAAATCAGGGAATTGTCAGTGCTGATGTATTGTATCAGGTTGTTCCGGATAGGTTTGCCAATGGTAATAGCGAAAATGATAATCCCCAAGGCTATCTCGAACGATCAGACAGGCTTAATCCTTCGGGAGTGCATGGAGGTGACCTTGAAGGAATAATTAAAAATATAGACTATATTTATGATTTGGGTGTTACAGGCATTGAGCTTACACCGGTATTTGAAAGTGACCAGTTTTCGCAGTCGTACGACCACTTTGCAATTACTAATTTCTACAAGATTGATGAAAGAATAGGATCTCTTACTGATTATATTAACCTTATTAGCGAATGCCATAAGAGGGATATGAAGTTTGTTGAGAGTTTTGTTTTTTATCAGGCTGGTAAACAAAACGATATTATTAGAGATTTGCCCATACAGAATTGGATTATACCCGATTCGAAAAAATATCTTGAAGAATCGGATGTAAATGTTTTTTCTGACCCCTACTCCAGTGAAACAGACTACTCGTTTAATAAGTATAGTTGGAAGTCATTCGATACACCAAGCCTGAATCAAAAAGACCCACATCTAAAAAAGTATCTGATACAAAATTGCTTGTGGTGGGTTGAAACTTCAGGTGTTGATGGCATTAGAATCGAGTACACTTCGAATAATGATAAGGCATTCCTGCACGAGCTCACAAAAGCTCTCAATAAAGAGTTCCCAAATCTATCTATCATGAGTGATGTGGAAACAACCAACCCCTGCCAGGTTGAGTATTGGATGCAAAAGAATAATTACCCCCGTCAATTCTCTGCTTTTTTTACTCACTCAGCCGATTACCCTCTGGCTCATGAGATAGGAACAGCCTTTTCAACTTATGATAAACCCACCTCCGGTTTAATGCGTCTGTATGACATTATTACACGGGATTTTATTTATGAGCATCCTGATGATAATCTGGTGTTTATAGATAACAACCATCTCGATAGAGCCTACAATGTTTCAGACAAGGAGGTTGCTCAGATGAAAATGATGCTGGCATATATCCTTACAATTAAGAGAACTCCTTCGATACTTTATGGTACTGAAGTGCTACAGGATGGACTAGCAAGTATGGGTTCGGGTTTTGTGAGATCCGATTTTCCCGGGGGATGGTCAAATGATAATGTCAATGCGTTTACTCAAAAAGGGTTGTCGTCGGAACAGCGTGAGTTTTTTGCTTACATGCAAAAAATGCTTCAATGGCGTAAAACCAGTAAGGCAATACATTCAGGGGCTCTTACTCATTACCGGCCGACCAAGGGAATGTATGTCTACTTCAGAACTACAGAGCTGAAGAATGTGATGGTGATTTTCAATAATGACCCCGATGAGCAGAAGAGAGTTGACTTTAAAAAGTACAAAGAGAACCTGACAAATTTCAAATTTGCACGTGATGTAATGACCGGTGATATTTACTCCGACTTTAGTGGTATAATGGTTTATCCAAAATCAGTGATGATACTGGAGCTTGAGAAGACAGGGTTCGAATAGGGAAAAAGTCCAGTTCCCCCCCCCCCAAGTCGAGGAGATTCATAACATCATTATTAGAAGTGTAACTATATGAGAAGGCTGTAATATTAACCCCCTCCTTCATCTGTCTCCGGAAGGAAAGAGGGGGAGATCGATTACTTGTCTGTATACTCCTCAATTGGAGTACAAGTACAAATCAGATTCCGGTCTCCGTAGGCATCGTCAATACGAGCCACATCAATCCAAAACTTATTATCTCGTATCCACTCTAAAGGGTAAGCCGCTTTTTCTCGTCCATAAGTGTGTTCCCAACTGTCTGAGACTACTGAATATGCAGGGTGGGGAGCATTTTTAAGAACATTATCCACCTTGTCAGCATCACCTGTTTCAATCTCCTTTATCTCTTCAAGTATTCCTCGCATTGCTTCAATAAACCTGTCCATCTCCTGAAGTGATTCACTCTCGGTAGGTTCAACCATCAGAGTACCATGAACAGGGAAAGAGACAGTAGGTGCATGGAAACCATAATCTATCAACCTTTTAGCGATGTCAGTCTCGGTAACTCCCGATGTAGCTTTAAAGTGTCGACATTCGAGTATCATTTCATGGGCCACCCTGTTATTCTCACCGGTGTATAAAATACCGTATCCTTCAGTAAGCATGGTGGCTATATAATTAGCATTCACAATTGCCATCCTGGTAGATTCGGTTAGGCCGTCGCCGCCAAGCATCTTAATGTAGCCGTAGGTTATTGGTAGAACACTGGCACTTCCCCATGGAGCCGCTGAAACAGCCGAAATACCTGAATGAGAATTGTCTGTAACAGGATGTTTTGGCAGAAACTCAACAAGGTGTTTTGCCACAGCAATAGGGCCTACTCCCGGTCCGCCACCACCATGTGGTATAGCAAAAGTTTTATGCAGATTGAGGTGACATACATCAGCCCCAATAAGTCCCGGACTGGTAAGTCCAACCTGAGCATTCATGTTGGCTCCATCCAGATAAACCTGTCCCCCATTATCATGAATGATTTGACACATCTCTCGTATTCCACTTTCAAACACCCCGTGTGTAGAAGGGTAGGTAACCATTAAACATGAGAGGTTATCCTTGTTTGCTTCTGCTTTCTCTTTCAGGTCAGCGATATCAATATTTCCTCTTTCGTCGTACTTAACAACTATCACTTTCATACCTGCCATTACAGCACTGGCCGGATTTGTTCCGTGTGCCGAAGAGGGGATAAGTGCAATGTTGCGGTTATCATCGCCTCTGCTTTGATGATAGGCTCTAATTACCATTAATCCTGTGTACTCACCGGCAGCTCCCGAGTTAGGCTGCAGGCAGACATCTTCAAAACCTGTTATTTCTGAAAGGTCTTTTCGTAGCTCCTCCATCATCTCATGATAACCCGCAGCCTGATTTTTAGGGATGAATGGGTGAAGTCCGCCAAACTCAATCCAGCTTAAGGGTAACATCTCAGTGGCTGCATTTAGTTTCATGGTGCATGACCCCAGTGATATCATTGAATGGGTAAGAGAGATGTCGCGACGTTCCAGCTTTTTTATGTAACGAACCATATCCGTTTCGGAGTGATACTCATTGAAGATATCCTGAGTTAGGAAGTTACTTGTTCTAAGAAGCTTATTGTCAATAGTGTTTGACCCTTTAATCTCAGCTATCTCAGGTTGCTTCTTTCCGGCTGCCTTGGCAAACACTTCAACTATCCAGTTGATATCTTCAAGGTTAGTTGTTTCGTCAATACTCAGACCTACATCTCCATTAGTGAAGTATCTGAAGTTCATCTCTAACCCAAGCGATAGCTCTTCGATTTTTTGAACTGTTGCATCTTTTGACAGAGAGAAGCGTATGGTGTCAAAATAGTTTTTGTTAAGCTGCTTGTAACCCAGTTTCTCAATCTCCTCAGTCAGCTGAGTGGCGATACCGTGTATTCTGGTTACGATATTTTTTATTCCTTCAGCACCGTGATAGACAGCATAAAAACCTGCCATTGTAGCCAACAGTGCCTGAGCGGTACAGATATTTGAAGTTGCTTTCTCACGTTTAATGTGTTGTTCGCGGGTTTGAAGAGCCATGCGCAGAGCCCTCTTCCCGTTTATATCTTTAGATACCCCGATAATACGTCCAGGCATAGATCGTTTTAAAGATTCGCGAGCTGAGAAGTAGGCAGCATGTGGGCCACCGTATCCCATGGGGATGCCCATTCGTTGGGTTGAGCCGAAAACAATATCAGCATCCCACTCTCCCGGAGGGGTTATGAGAGCCAGACTGAGAAGGTCGGCAGCTACAGAAACTTTAATGCCTCTCTCGTGAGCCTCTTTAACAAAGTCGGTGTAATCTTCAATGTTACCGTCAGAGTTAGGGTATTGAACAATTATTCCGAAAAGATTATCGTCAAAATTTACTGTTTTGTAATCGGTAAACTCAAGTTCTATTCCAAGAGGATTGGCTCGTGTTTCAAGTACCGATTTTGTTTGAGGCCATATCTTCTCATCTACAAGCAGCTTGTTCTTTCCGGCCTTAGCGTCAGCTCTCGACCTGACATTGTGCATCATTATCATGGCTTCTGCTGCTGCGGTGGACTCATCAAGTAGTGATGCATTGGCAAGCTCCATCCCGGTAAGCTCGGTAACTATGGTTTGGAAATTTAACAATGCCTCCAAACGCCCCTGAGAAATTTCAGCTTGATAGGGAGTGTAAGAGGTGTACCAAACAGGATTTTCGAGTACGTTACGAAATATCACAGCAGGTGTAATGGTGTCGTAATAACCCATTCCTATATAGGTGTTGAACACACTGTTTTTACCTGCAATATCCAGTATCTTTCTGTAATATTGCCTTTCGGTTAATCCTCCTTCTATATTTAATTTCTCTTTCGACCTGATGTCAGAAGGTACTGTCTGGTCAATTAATTCATCAATTGATGAAACCCCAATCTTTTTCAGAATGGTCTCAATCTCATGCTCCCGTGGCCCAATGTGGCGGGAAACAAACATATCAGTTGCCATATTGTATGATTTATTTTTTGTTTTTATTTCAGACTTCAAATAGAGTAAAGTTTTCGTTAAAATACAATGATTTTTGCTACTATCATTGATTAAATTTTATGTTGATTCAACTACTCCTTAAAAAAGGGATTCTCCTCCATTTCATACCCTATTGTAGTATCCGGTCCGTGACCGGGATAGACGACAGTATCGTCAGGAAGTGTAAACAGTTTGTTTTTAATGTTTGACAACAGGGTGTCGAGATTACCTCCCGGCAGGTCTGTTCGGCCGATACTGTCTTTAAACAGAACATCACCCGAGACCAATATTTTATCATTTTCGTTGTAGAAAGCCACCCCACCCGGTGAGTGACCCGGAAGATGAATGATTCTTAATGTGGAGTTTCCAAAGGTTACCTCTTCTCCTTCATTCAGATATCCGCCTAAGCCCGGAGGGTTTTGCTCAATAGTTACACCAAACTGTGCCGCATAATCTTTGGTTTGGTTGATGAAGAATTCGTCGTCAGGGTGGGCTTCCGGTTTCAAATTATATTTTTCAGCAATAAACCCTGTTCCAAAGACATGATCAAGATGAAGATGTGTGTGTAACAACCTCACTGGCCTTAACCCGTTAGTTGTAACGAAGTCTACTATTTGCTGTTTCTCAGCAGCATCAAAGCAACCCGGATCAATTATTATACATTCGCCTGTTTCATCCCATAGGATAATGGTGTTCACCTGCCAGGGGTTTTGTGGTATTATTTCTATTTTCATCTATTTGTGATTTGACAAATAATTAACACGGAGGCACCGAGGCACTGAGTGTTTTTTATGTTTTTACTATTCATTACTAACTACTTAACAATTCCTTCCAGCATCGGCACAAAAGCACAGGAGCCAAGGCTTATCTGCTCAAAATCATCCTCATTAATTCTAACTATCTTAGTCATTATTTGTTCTCTTTCTCCTAAGGGGATTATCAGGCGTCCGCCATGACCAAGCTGAAGCAGCAGGTCTTTAGGGATAAAAGGAGCTCCTGCAGTTATAATTATCTTGTCGAACGGAGCAAATGCCGGCAGCCCTTTGTATCCGTCACCTAAAAAGAGATGAGCATTGTAGCCTAAATTTTTCAGTAGCCTGTTTGTTTTGTTGAAAAGTTCATTCTGCCTTTCAATAGAGTACAAATCAACACCCATCTCAATAAGTACAACAGCCTGATATCCTGAGCCTGTGCCGATCTCCAGAACCTTATCTCCCGGCTTCAGCTCAAGAAGTTCTGTTTGGTAGGCTACGGTGTAGGGCTGAGAGATTGTTTGTCCGGCAGCAATAGGAAATGCTTTATCCTGATAGGCGAAATTTACAAATCCACTTTCGATAAAAAGATGCCGGGGTACTCTCCCAATAGCAGTTAATACATCTTCATTTGAGATGCCTTTTTGCCTTAGTGTTTGTACAAGCTTGTTTCTTAAGCCTTTATGCCGGTATGAATCATTGTGTATCATTAGGGGTAAAAATACAAAGATTACTTCTAATCAGAAAATGAAAAATGTATATTGTTGCAATAACAGGAATATAATAAATGATTATCTTGTACGTTATTATTAATCGGTAATTTTCAGATGTATTTTTTCTTAAGACCCATTAATCGATGAAGGAGAGTAAACATATTACTAACCGAAAGATTGTATTGATTTTCTTTTTGGTTGATCTGCTCTTTGTGCTGGTTCTGGCTGTTTTGAGCTTCTATCAACTTAAAGAGAAGTTTGGCGATATTATCGGGCTTGGACCATCCAGGATGTTTGGTAATTTTGTTGCCTCTGTGGATATGTTCATTCTTCTGTTCTACTGGTTAACGGTTTTTTACCTTTTCGGACACTACACCAGAAATATTAACCAGTCAGTTTTTACCATTATTCGAAGCACAGTAAGAGAGATATTTTTTGGAAATCTGATATTTTTCATCGTTGTTTTTGGGCCTTTTAAACTTTTTGAATATCAAAACTCCTGGGTTGCATTTTTGAAATTGTCATTGCAGTTTATTCTGATAATGGGAACTTTCAGAATTCTTACTTTTCTTATTATTAATAAATTTTTCGATTGGGGATATATCCGTTTTAACTATGTGATACTGGGGAAGGGTAAAGCAATAAACTCTTTTCTGAGAGAGTTTAACCATTCGGGATACCTCAAAAAATTTAAGTTGGTAGGGATACTATATCTTGATAAGGATGGGGATAATGGAAAAGAACAAAGTGATGTTGTAATAGAGTCTTACGATGAATTAAGTAAAATTGCTTCAAAAGGAAAGGTAGATGAGATTGTGTATGTTGATCCACAAGGGGGGTTTGACGAACTACGTGATGTTATAACTTTTAGCAAACAGTATAATTTAACTCTGAATATACCGGGTCAGCTTACCGATATCCTTAAAGGACAGGTGTCAATTGATGAGATAGACAGGCCTCCTTTTGTTATTGTTCATAGCTCCGGAATTCCGTTTATTCAGGCTTTTACTAAGCGTTTGCTGGATATATCTCTTTCGATAATTGGATTAGTGTTAATGTCTCCTCTGCTTCCTTTTATCGCCTTTGCAATTAAAAGGAGCTCACCGGGGAATCTCTTTTTTGTGCAGGAGAGGATAGGCAAAAATGGAGTGCCGTTTAAGATATTTAAGTTTCGTACAATGATTGAAGATGCAGAGAATGGAACTCCTGCGCTCTCTTCAGCAAACGACCCTCGCATTACCAAAGTGGGTAAAAAATTGCGTCGGTGGCGGCTGGATGAACTTCCTCAGTTGGTTAATGTATTGCTGGGTAGCATGTCTCTTGTTGGCCCCAGACCCGAGAGACAATATTACTTTGAGAAGATACTGGTAAAAGCACCATACTACTCATTAGCTCTTAAAGTGAAGCCGGGCATAACCTCATTGGGGATGGTTAAGTTTGGGTATGCCGAGAATGTTGAGCAGATGATTAAGCGTCTTCGTTACGATGTCCTCTATGTTGAAAACCAGTCGTTACTATTAGATCTTAAGATTTTGTTTTACACTATTGGTACTCTCCTAAACGGAGAGGGAAAATAGTGGAGTGTATCTTTCAATGGAATCTTCAATAATATCAGTGAATACCTCTTGTATGTTGAGGTTGGCAGCTCTAATCTGTTGAGGGATAAAGCTTGTAGGGGTCATCCCAGGTGTGGTATTCACCTCGATCATGAAAATTTTATCCTTATTGTAGATATAATCTATTCTCACAATACCTTTACAACCCAGTATGTCGTATATAAGGGATGAGATAGTTCGAATACGTTCAGCTATGTCGCCGGGGATACGTGCAGGAGTAATCTCCTCAACCTTCTCAGAAGTGTACTTAGCCTCAAAATCGAAAAACTCATTTTTACTAACTACCTCAGTTATTGGAAAGATATTTTCACCCTTTGATGTTTTGTAGAGGCCGCATGTAAGTTCTCTGCCATCAACAAGCTGCTCAATAATAACCTCACTACTCTCACTAAATGCTTTCTCTATTGCCGGACTCATCTCTTCAGGTTTTTTTGCTTTGGTAATGCCAAAACTTGAACCTCCTGCATTGGGCTTTATAAAACATGGCAGCCCCACTTTCTCAATAATATCTTCAGGATTATAGTCGTTCCCTTTTCGTATTAACAGAGAGTCGGCTACGGCAATGCCAAAACCTTTCAGATAGGTGTTGCAGGTAAATTTGTTAAATGTCAAAGCGGAAGGCAGAACATTACAGGTGGTGTGAGGAATACCTGTCATATCAAGGTAGCCCTGAAGAATACCATTCTCACCGGGTGTGCCGTGAATAGTTATGTAGACACAATCGAAGGTTATCTTTTTATTGTTAAGAGTAAAAGAGAAATTACTTTTGTCAATTGATATCTGTTCGTTGTCAGTTACCACTTTCCATTCAAGATCTTTTATGAGCACAGGATATGTGTTGTATCTCTCACTATTGATAAAGGATTCAACACCTTTCATACTCTTTTCCGAGATAATTATCTCAGATGAATATCCTCCGTAAACTATTGCAATGTTCTTTTTCATTGATTAATGATAATCATTAGGATGTATTAATCGTTTGTAAATATACATTTTTCAAAAGATTTTCTATTTAATTTAAGCATATTCTTCTATAGAGTTATTTTGCTTGCTCCCCACAATACAACCGAGTGGTAGCGTGTGTGTAGACTTTTGCTCAGAGCTGCATAAAGAGGTCATAAAAAGTACAAAAATAAAATATTGGTGGAGCACGATTGTAAAATTCAGTATTACAAAAAATTATTCATTCCTATTCACAGTATAGTTTCTCCACTTTTCAATTACCTGTGCCATATCATCGGGCAGGTCGGAGTCAAAAACCATTTTCTTGCCTGTTTTTGGGTGGATGAATCCAAGTGTTTTTGCGTGTAGTGCCTGACGTGGAATCATGTTAAAGCAGTTCTGGACGAATTGCTTATATTTTGTGAAGGTAGTCCCTTTTAATATCTTATCACCTCCATACCTCTCATCATTAAAAAGTGGATGACCAATGTATCTCAGATGGGTACGAATCTGGTGGGTACGACCCGTTTCGAGACGGCACGCGATAAGCGTTACATACCCTAATCGCTCTAAGACTTTGTAGTGTGTTACAGCATGTTTACCGGTCTCTCCATCGGGGAATACGGCCATCTGAAGCCTGTCTTTAAGACTCCGGCCTATATTTCCGGTTATTGTTCCTTCCTCCTCTTTCAGTTGCCCCCATACAAGTGCAACGTAGGTTCTTTCAGAGGTTTTTTCGAAGAATTGTCGAGCGAGATGGTTTCGTGCAATATCTGTTTTAGCCACAACCAAAAGCCCGGTTGTGCCTTTGTCTATTCGGTGAACAATTCCCGGACGTTCATTCTCAGGGTTGAAAAATGGGTCACCTTTAAAATGGTAAACTAGAGCATTTACCAGAGTGCCTGTTTTATTTCCGTAGCCGGGGTGTATTACCATTTCGGCATTTTTGTTTATAATCAGTACAGACTCATCTTCGTAAACTATATTTATCGGAATATCTTCGGGGATAATCTCATTGTCTGGCGGTGGGTACGACATCACAATGGATATCTCGTCGTTGGGTTTTACCTTGTAGTTTGACTTTGCCGATTTGCCATTTACAAGGATGTTTCCTGCGACAGCGGCAGCCTGTATCTTGTTGCGTGAAGAGTTTTGAATACGATTAACGAGAAACCTGTCTATCCGAAGCGCTGTTTGTCCTGGGTCAACCAAAAAGTTGTAATGCTCAAAAAGCTCTCTACTCTCTTCCGGCTCTTCTGAGCCATTAATTATCTCTTCACTCATTGCTATCTTCTGAAATAAGGGCGTCTATTTCTGATCCCGACTGTAGTAATTTTTTGGCGAGTGAATTTGGGAGGATTTTTGCAGTGTCGAGACTGATCCAGATATCAATTGATGAACCTAAAAAGAGTTGTGTACCATCCTTAGCTTCCGGTTTCTGTTTCCACACAAATGCTGTTGCAGAATCTTCAGCAGTTACAATTGTTGAGTCGCAAATTATTGCACCAATATTGAGTGATGTGTTTAGGCAGGTCTGCTCGGCCTTCTTTAATGAGAGCTCTTTCAGGTCGGGGACATTTGTTTTTCTATTACTCAGCCCTTTCCCAATCATCAGGTCGATTCGTGAGCCTTTAGGTATTAAAATACCCCGTTCAATAGGTTTCCCTTTGTACATCTGTCCCATTACCAGGTTGGTATATTCGCTAGGTACATAAATTATTTTTCCCGTTTTAAGCCCGTATGACTCCAGTGTAACTTTTGCATCACGAAAAGAGGATTCAACTACGTTTGGCATTTGAACTTTCTCCTGAGTGTATGAGTTTATGGTGAAAAAGATTGTTCTGTTTCGTTTAACTTTTTCGCCTACATTGGGAGTTTGCTCAATAACAACTCCCGGAAGCTTGTCGGCAATATGAACTGAATCAATTATCTTGTATCGTAAGTCACTCTTTTTTATTACATCTTTAAATTGGCTTTCTGTCAATCCGGAAAAATCGGGCAATGGGTTTGCCTCTCCATGATGAGTATAAATATTTAAACTTACAAAGATAATTGTGAGGAGCAAGATGATCGTTGCTACAATCATTCCCAGATTTTTCAGGAACGATTTACTTATTATGAATTTTATGAATGACATACTGCTTATTTCTGTTTTATTCAAAAATAGTATAAAATAAGTAATCTAGTAGGAAATAGACAGGATAAAATAGAAAAAGGGCTCTTATTTGAGCCCCTCAGTTCTAATATGTGTGAAAAAAGTATATTAAGCTTTATGCTTTTTTTCGTCTGAAACAGACACTTTTTTTCTGCCTTTTGCTCTACGGGCGTTAATAATATTACGTCCGTTGTGAGATTCCATTCTCGACCTGAATCCATGCTTGTTCTTTCTCTTTCTGTTTGATGGTTGAAATGTCCTTTTCATTGTAATATGTTTTTATCTTTCGACTTATTCAATAATTTTCCTAAAACGGTTTGCAAAAATACACGTTTTTTTCTTCTTCCAAAAAGGATAACTTCTTTTTTTTCAAAAAAATGCCATTTATTTTCAAAGAGAGAGGTGAATTAACTTTTTTGTTTCAAAAAACGGCTCTTCAAAATATTGTGTTAGCGGTATTACACTAACTCGTCTCTTAAATGTTTTAAGCTCATTTTCAAAATCTCCTCCTTTCAGATAGAGTATTCCGTTTGAGATGGCATTTTTCTGCTCTCTCTTTATTTTGTTGTTACACAACCTTACAAAATCAGGAAATGCTGTAACTGCTCTGCTCACAATAAAGTCGTATCTGGCTTTTAAATCTTCTACTCGTACTTGTTGGGTTGTGATGTTTTTCAGATTTAACGCTTTGGTAACTGCATCAACAACCTTAATTTTTTTACCGATAGAATCGATAAGATGAAAAGAGACTTCAGGAAACATTATGGCCAGAGGTATTCCCGGGAAACCGCCACCTGTACCTACATCAAGTATTTTAGTGCCTTTGGTAAAGGTGGTGAACTGTACAATTGCCAGTGAATGCAGGACATGATTAGTGTATATCTCAGATATATCTTTTCTGGAAATTACATTTATTCGGCTGTTCCACTCCTCATAGAGTGAACCTATTGTTGAAAACTGACTGACTTGCTGTTGAGTTAAATCAGGGAAATATTTGGGGATAATTTCCATAAAGATATTTTGAAAAATAGTAAGCCTGTTAGTCAAACTTTACATCGGTACCTTTCAGAGTATTGAATAGTAACTCTCGGGCACGAAACAGCTGAGCCTTAACGGTTCCTAATGGCAGGTCTAATTCAATAGCAATTTCTTCGTACGAAAACTCTTTAAAATAGCGAAGTTCAATAAGTGTTCTGTAGCGCGGCTTAAGTTTTTTAACAACAGTTCGCATCAAAATAGCTTTTTGCTGCTTAATCATTCCCTCTTCCGGGTCGGGGGTGTCATCCTTAAGGTGTATGGGAGCTTCGTTCTCTTTCTCGTCGTAGCCTGCACTATCAATTGAAACGAGGTTAGTACGTTTTTTTCGCAGATAATCGATACAGTTGTTTGATGCAATTTTAAAAAGCCACGTGCTAAAGGCATAGTTAGGAGAGTACTGACTAAGATTTTTAAATGCTTTGCCAAAAGCCTCAATAGTAAGGTCTTCTGCGTCACTCTTGTTGTTAACCATCTTTAACAACATAAAGTATATTGCATCTCTGTACCTTCCCATCAGCTCCGCATAGGATTTTTGGTCACCTTTTACGGCGTACTGAACCAAATCGTAATCATACCTGGCTTTATCTGAAAGATTAGGATTTACTTCCATCTATTTTTTTTTGGTCTCAATAAATTACTAATCCACAATGCTCCTATCCAGATGGGGATAAGCCAATCAAATAGTAGCATTGCCCAAAACAACTGCTTCTCTGCGAGTTTTTTGCCAGATATATTTAATACAATTAATTTTATTAAAATATGTAAAGCAAAAAGAACTCCAATTATTGGCGTAAAAATAGAAAAAATAATTGAACAAAAGGTAAATACCCACAATATTTGCCGTGTTAAAAATTCAAAAAACAGCCATCCTTTTACAAAAAAAGGATAAAATACCGAGGATGTTAAATGTCTGGACTTTTGCGATTCCCAATCTCTATAAGTAGCTGAAGGAACAGACAGGGTGTGGTTTTCGGGGGAAAAACAGATTGTGGTATTTGCCGGTTTGGCCATCTCGACCAGAAACAAGTCATCGTCGCCAGAGGCAACAGTTAGATTGTTTTTAAATTGCGAGCTGTCGTTAAATAGTTGTTTTTCGTATGCAATATTTCGCCCTACTCCCATAAATGGTTTAAAGGTTGATGCGAATCCAAAATATTGAACAGCATTCCAGAACGTCTCATATCTAATCAATAGATTCAGAAAGCCTTTCTCTTTTCTATAGGCTCCATAGCCCAAAATAATCTTTTTGTCAGGAGTAAATGAGCTCGCCATATTTTGAAGCCATCTGTCTGAGGTAGGGTAACAGTCTGCATCAGTTAAAACCACATGCTCGTGTTTTGCCGCCTTAATGCCGATGGTAAGTGCGAGCTTCTTTCCGTGAAAAAACTTCTTGTCGACAGGAATAGAGGTATAGTAGAGGTTTTGGTTAGTTCTTTTCAGTTTGGCTAAAACCAGTTCAGTATCGTCGGTGGAGCAATCATTCACAACTATTACCTGAAAGTTGTGATAGTTTTGATTTAATATTAATGGTAAAAAGTTTCGCAGATTCTCAGCCTCATTTTTTGCACAAATAACTACCGAGACAGGGGGAGGAGAGGGGTTAGGAGTCTGCGGTTTAACCCGGTTGAAAGCAGCCATTATATATAGATAATGAACGGCCTGAAAAATCCAGGCGAATAGAAAAAGAGCAGCTAATGAGTAAAGTATCTCCTGATTCAATTTATTAATTGTTTGGATAAAAGTAATAGAGTGCAAATATCATATAAATTTAAAGTGTAAAAAACTTTTAGTTGTAAAATATGTTTAAACTA